>JBILOD010000261.1:0-5856 GCA_044374645.1 Pseudobdellovibrionaceae bacterium
AGCTTTTGCCAAATTCGCGCGGGCGCCGAAAAATTGCATTTGTTGCCCAATCTTCATGGCAGAAACACAACATGCGATACCATAATCGCATCCAAAGATAGGTCGCATCAGGTCATCGTTTTCATACTGAACTGAGCTGGTATCAATGCTGACTTTTGCGCAGAAACGTTTGAAGCCTTCAGGTAATTGTTCCGACCACAATACAGTCAAATTGGGTTCTGGAGCAGGACCCAAGTTATAGAGAGTGTGTAGATAACGGAAACTGTTTTTAGTGACAAGGGGTACGCCTTGCTCGGTCACACCACCGATGCTTTCGGTAACCCAAGTTGGATCTCCAGAAAACAAATCGTTATAATCGGGAGTACGAGCAAAGCGTATCATTCTTAATTTCATGACAAAATGATCGACAAACTCCTGAGCTTGTTCTTCGCTGAGTAGACCATTTTTGATATCCCGTTCAATATAGATATCAAGAAAAGTCGAAGTGCGTCCGAGAGACATCGCCGCTCCATTTTGTTCTTTGGCAGCGGCCAGGTAAGCGAGGTAAGTCCACTGTATAGCCTCTTGAGCATTTCGAGCTGGTCTTCGGAGATCAAAACCATAGGATTCACCCAAGATAATCATCTCTTTCAAAGCTCTCAATTGCTCCGCAATTTCTTCGCGGAGGCGCATGACCTCTTCGGTCATTGTGGCATTTTCGAAAGTATCGTAGTCGTTTTGTTTGTCCTTGATCAGTAAATCAAGACCATAGAGCGCCACGCGGCGATAATCACCAATGATTCGTCCGCGACCATAGGAGTCGGGTAAGCCAGTGATGATGGCCGAGCGGCGCGCTTCCTTCATGGCATTAGTATAGACATCGAAAACGCCATCATTATGAGTTTTGCGATATTGAAAAGCTTTTTCGAGAGCAGGGTCGACTTTGTATCCGTAAGCCTCCGCCGCTTGTTTCGCCATTCTAAAACCACCAAAAGGTATAAACCCTCTTTTCAAAGGTTTATCTGTTTGTAGGCCAACAATTTGTTCTAATTCTTTATCAACGTAGCCGGGGCCATGGGAGGTTATGGTCGAGACTACGGCAGTATCGGTGTCTAGCACTCCACCACGAGAAGCCCGTTCTTGTTTCATTAAATCGAGGACTTTGTTCCATAGAGCCTGAGTGCGATGAGTTGGTCCCTTTAGAAATTCGTAATCGCCGATGTAGGGGCTGAAATTAGTAATGATAAAATTTTCGACGTCAATTTTCTCGTTCCAAGATCCTGGGCGAAAACCTTCCCATTCAGATGACCAGGATTTATCAGGGATTAGCTCAAAACGTTTCATAGTTCCTCCGGTAAAAAGACTTTTTTGAATCACCCTTTTTATGCCCTTTGCTTAAGTTTCTGTAAAGGGGCCCATTCTGACTAGGGTTTGGTGACTGGCGTGACAACATTAAAAAAAGTTAATAAAAACAGGCATATGGGTGTGGTAGAAAATCAACGCAGCCAAAGAATGAATAGAGAGTTTTCTAAACTGCATGGGTCAAGAATGGCAACACGGAGACGAAACATCTCAAATAAACAATGGAACAATCAGTGAGGAGCAAAACGATTGATCACTTTGAATAAGTCGGCCCGCTTTACGGGTTTCGACAAAACATCGATCAAAGGGATTACAAACCAAAACTTCGACCCATTGCACAGAGTGCTTTCCCAATGAATTGAACCAGGGTTCGCCTAAGGGTGATTACTTGTAGGAAGAGGAGCTAGACGCGCGCTTTCAGCCGAGATTAGTTTCATGTGATCATTCACTTCCATACGATAGCCATATCCATAGAGGCTGCGAATATCGACCATTGTATCATTTAGTTTTTTCCGTAAACTAAAGACATGTTGATCAACCACACGATCAACAACATTAGTTGTGACTCCCCAAACCAAATCAATAAGATTTTGCCGATTAAGTGCATCACCCAGATGATCTGCGAAAACGGACAGCAGGCGAAACTCAAGAGTCGTTAGATCGATTGGCATGCGACTGCCAGTGATCTCTTTTCTGTAGGCACGAAACTCCTTGCGACAAATAATGATTTTTCCAAGGATGATTTCGTCTTCAGTCGAGTTTTGTAATCTCCGTAAACAATTGAGAACGCGTGCCCTCAATATGAAAGGATTAAAAGGCTTAGTGATATAGTCCTCAGCCCCCATTGAAAAACCGGCGATTTGACTTTCAGTGGAAATATCTCCGGATAGCAATAAAAATGGAATTGTTTTTCCCTGAGTGAGTTGACCCATGTTTGATATTAGGTTGAAACCACTTCCGTCAGGAAGATTGAGGTCAATCATAACAAGATCAAACTTTTTTGTGCCAAATAACTTTTTTGCTTCAGCTAGTGAAGAGGCTGGGAAAACATGGCAGATGCCTTTCAGAATCGCGCTGACTGTGAGTATGGTTTCACTATTGTCTTCAACAACTAATACATCTGCCATGACGGATTACCGACTCCTTTACTCTCGAACAGAATCTCAATGTGATTCCTCGTAACTCCGATTATAGAGCTAAGCAAATTAAACTTTCTTCAGCCAGAAGTGGCCACTAAAACTCGGTTGAGTTTTGAATGAAGCTTAAGTAGATTCATCGATTTGCTCCATGAATCTACCACGGATAGATGTTTCAATCGGTGGGGAGTCTTCTGTTCTATTTGCGAACCGCTATAGATCACCACAGGGGTTGCTGATTCTCCGCTGGGGATGACTTCATCAGCCTTTGTGAGAGCCTCTGCGCCAGTGAGGTGTGGCATGGCGAGATCCATAAATACGAGACGAAAACGGCCTCGGCTCAGTTCTCTTATCGCGTCGAACCCGGTGGCTACATATTTAAATGGAATCTTTGCCTGCTGTAGCAACTTAATTAGAGGAATCACTGATTCATATTCGTCATCCACAACAAGCACACATTTCCGATCAACTATCTCAGATCCGATGTCTCGATTGTTGATGCTAAAAAAGTAGAGTAACGCTGTCACTGGAATCAATAGGGGAGCTAAACCAATTAATGCCCATCCAAATAGGACCGGTGCCAAAATAAAAACAATTGCGCTTGTTACTAAGAATTCCATAGTTTCCCCTCCATTTTAGAAGCCTCCCTCCGCCATTCCTTCCGACTTCGCTTTTCAAAATGAAGCGAAGTATTTTAAAGTTCATGGAGTCCTGGAGACTCATTTGTTTCATTATAGTCACAGAAATGTTGAGTAATGATTGCGCAAATATCAAGTTACCAAAATATTGTATTGCTTGATTCTCGTTTGAAAACTCATGAATTAAAATGAGCCGAGGAGGGTATTATGGAAGATCTTTCTACTCACAAGGAAGTTTTAAGTGCAGCTATGCCACATCCAATGGGAAGTTTATTTGAAAGTATCATTGAAAGTGATTTTAGTTTGCGTTCGCTGGAAGTCTCAGAGGGTTTTAGGGAACAGCATCTGCAATCGGCAGTGGATCAAATTTTTTCAGAGGTTAAAGTTTGGTTGAAACAAATTCCAGACATGCCGGAGCTTGAAACTGGAGTTCGAATTGGAGAGATTTTTGGCGAAGTTCACCCGCACTCTTTATTCTATTTAGTGGATGAGAACTTTAAAAAAATTAATCTTTTCTTCTTTAAACCCACAACATCAGTGATGCCTATCCTGGAAATCATGAGCGCTGCAGCCCCTGTCGCACGGGTGGATTCAGAAATGTTTGAGGGACTCAAGCGGGGGGAGGCTGGGATCGATCCAGAGGCTGTAAAGGGTTTGGCCAGAATGTTGATCGACTCAATCCCAGAAAGAATGAATCCATTTTCTATGGCAATCAAAAACCAAGATTGGCAGGTGATGGTCGCACAGGCTCATTATCTCAAGTCCAGCTTTGGAGTGATGGGGCTTGATCGATTGTCATGGTTAGTGGCGCGCTTGGAAATCGCAGCAAAACGAAAAGAACTCGTGAAAACCCAAGCGTATTACCAAATCCTTTACCCGGAGTTAACTCTAGCCGTCCGTTTTTTACAGAAGGCGTTTCCTGAATAGGAACAAAATAACAAGGGGCAAAGAATGACTCTTTACCCCTCTTTCAAACAATTGCCATTTACATTTGGCGGGCGCGCTTATCCACATTAAGCGCCGCTTCGCGAACCACTTCTGATAGTGTCGGATGGGCGTGGAAGCTTCTGGCAAGGTCTTCAGCGCTTCCACCAAATTCCATAGCCACTACGGCTTCGCCTATCAATTCGGAAGCTTTAGGACCAACGATATGCACACCAAGGATTTTATCGGTGGTGGCATGAGCCAGCACTTTTGCTTGACCCTCAGTATAGCCAAGGGCCTTGGCACGACCATTGGCCACAAATGGAAAAGTTCCAGAGTTATATGGAATGTTCTTCTCTTTGAGTTGTTCTTCCGTCATGCCAACGCTGGCCACTTCTGGCCAAGTGTAAATAACTCCTGGAACCGTATTGTAATTAACGTGGCCTGCCTGACCAGCTATAATCTCGGCTACAGCAACGCCTTCTTCTTCCGCTTTATGCGCGAGCATAGGACCTTGAATGATATCCCCAATGGCGTAGATATTTGCGAACTTTCCGGTTTGGTAGTGATGATTGACGATCACGCGTCCGCCTTTATCAGTTTCAATGCCCAAATCCTGCAGTCCTAAACCTTCCGTGAAGGGACGGCGACCCACAGCGACTAGAACCACATCGGCAGCTAAGCTTGTTGAATTCTCTGTTCCAGATTCGTATTTTATGACGATCTCTTTATCGGAGATATCGGCACCAACCACTTTTGTTTTTAATAAAAATTTGAACCCCTGTTTTTGGAGAATTTTTTGGAACATTGTCATGGACGATCCGTCCATCATACCGCCAATTTTATCCGCAAACTCAATAAATGTGACTTCGGCGCCTAAGCGACTCCAAACACTTCCCATTTCAAGACCGATCACACCCGCTCCAATGATAGCCATTCGCTTTGGAACACTACTGAGTGACAGTGCGCCGGTCGATGAGACCACGCGTTTTTCATCGAACTTGAGAAAAGGCAATTCAATTGGAGAGCTTCCAGTGGCTAGAACGATGTTCTTGGTCGTTACGACTGGTTTCAAACCATTAGCCATTGTCACTTCGACCTGATTCGGTCCAACAACCTTACCCAAGCCATTGAATGTGGTGATTTTGTTTTTCTTCATCAGGAAGGCAATTCCCTGGGTGAGATCTTTGACGATCTTATCTTTGCGCTCAAGCAGAGTGCCAAGGTTCAATTTAACCCCGGATGCTTCGATGCCGTGTTTCCCAAGATCATGTTGGGTTGCTGCGTAGTGCTCCGATGACTCCAATAAGGCCTTTGAGGGAATGCAGCCCACATTCAAGCATGTTCCTCCAAAGGTTTTATCTTTTTCAATGATGGCGGTTTTCAAACCAAGTTGGGCAGCTCGAATAGCTCCTACATAGCCGCCGGGTCCTGCGCCAATAAACACTACATCAAATTGCATATCTGACATAAAAACCTCTAATTAATTATTAAATTTCCAACAACAAACGTTCTGGGTTCTCAACACACTCTTTCACTTTAACAAGAAAACCCACGGCTTCTTTGCCGTCGATGATTCGGTGATCATAAGAAAGGGCCACGTACATCATCGGGCGAATTTCAACTTTTCCGTTGATGGCCATTGGACGATCTTCCACTTTATGCATCCCCAAAATACCCACTTGTGGATAGTTCAGGATGGGAGTCGACATCAGAGAGCCATACACCCCACCGTTGGAAATAGTGAATGTTCCACCAGACAGATCATCAATACTGATGCGACCTTCACGTGCTTTTAGAGCAAAGTGTTTGATGGC
>JBILOD010000065.1:0-11246 GCA_044374645.1 Pseudobdellovibrionaceae bacterium
CACCCATTCCGCTTTAGTTCGCTGACCCTTAATTAAATCAGTTGCGTATCGTGCGAGGGGAATTCCTAGGTTACCGCCTACAAAATAGGAAGGACAAAACTTCTCGAGACTCGCTCTGAGAAGGCAAGTAGTAGTGCTTTTCCCAATAGAACCAGTGATTGCAATGACTCGCTCGCTGGTAAGGACTCGGTTGGCAAGACTCAGTTCGCTCGTGATTTTGATTCCCAATTTTCTAGCTTCTTGAATCCATGGACTTGCGAGAGGAACCCCAGGTGAAACCACCAATGTTTTTGGTTGTCCTTTCCTTAACAGCAGATCACCTTTGTTGAAGTGAGCTATGGGTGTCTTTTCATCGAAAGTAATAATAGACTCCGCTGGAACTCCTACTGTCGTTAAGAGTTCATGGACCGCATTACCAGTAACGCCGAGACCTACAATCGCAATGGGTAACTGAAGATCGGCGAACAATGTTGATTTCATGAAATAGGTTCCTCACATTAAGAGCTTTCGGCAGAATTTCGAATATGAAGTTTTCTATCAAATTTCTCATTAGATAGCTACCTCAACCTATTCAACTGTCTAACAATTTGTCAGGGTATGGGGGTGCTAAAAGCCATTAGGTTCGGTTTGATTTGTTTCCATTTGGCACGGCCCTTGTATTTTAAGGGGTTGGGAGGATGTGTGAACAACAATCCGAAACTCAGCACATTAAGACGTCTTGCGTTTGTCGCAACCAGTGGTCTGGCTATTCTGCTTTCTTTTGGGTGTTCCAAAGCTAAGTTTGAAAAGTCACCGAATCCTCACTGTGAGAGCGATACGGGAGCTTGTTCTTTTGATGAAACGATTTTTGTCAGTGGCGGAATGGTCGATGTGCTGTTCGTAAATGATAACTCTGGCTCGATGTCCTTTGAGCAAAGCAAAATGGCTCAGCGGTTTCCGACCTTACTTTCTAAGCTCGATGATCGCATGCTGGATTATCGCCTTGGCATTATTACGACGGACATTGCCTCCAACTCCAACCCTCCGCGCGCGATCAATCAAAATGGCGCTCTTCAAAATGGTCGACTTGTCAGCTTTTCGGGTGGAATGAAGTTTCTAGAGCCCAACACGCCAAATAAAGCGAGTCTGTTTTTGGAAACCATGAAAAGACCAGAGACCTTAGAGTGCGAACAATATATTAATGACTCTGTGGCCTCAGGAATGAATACCTCGAGTAGTGAATATCAGGTTGGGTATTATAACCATTGCCCCTCCGGTGATGAGCGGGGGGTAATGGCGGCAGTACAGACTGTTCGAAATAACCAGGATCAGTTTCTTCGGGATAAAGCCCATTTAGCGGTGGTGGTTATTTCTGATGAGAATGAACGGTCTTGGGGTTTAACGTCGTCAAATAGTAACTATAATCTCCAAACGGATGACCAGCCACAAACACTCATCAATTTGGTCAAACAAAAGTACCCAACTAAGACACTCTCAGTGCACTCAATTGTAGTGAAATCGAATGACAGTGGCTGTTTGCAGGCTCAAAACAACCAGATGAATGGTTTGGTCAAGGGACAGTATGGGACAATTTACGAACAGCTCTCAACGGCCACTGGTGGTGTGATCGGAAGTGTTTGTGAGTCTGATTATGGCGACCAAATGGGGCGCATCGGCGCAGCCATCGTCAAACAAGTCGATTACTTTATGCTCCACTGTGAAAATCCTGAAAATCTCGAAATTTTATTTACTCCGCCAGATGCGGTCACAAGTTACCATCTAGATGGGCGCCGAGTGATTTTTGATCGCGTGCTCGATCCAAGCAGTCGAGTGAGATTCCGCTATGACTGTCCGATCCTCGAGTAGATTCTGTTGAAAAGTCCAACTTCTTCGTCGATAATAGTTTCAAATGGGCCTTGACAGTACCGCCCATGAGTCTCCTAAAATCATAAATAAAAATAGTAGGAGTTTGAAGTGAAACGAATCATATTGATAATGGTGGTGTTGTTTTCAGCGGGACGTTTGATGGCGGCACAAGGTGATAATTGGAACGTCCGATTTCAACCATTTGGTCTTCTCGTGGGGTTGTTGATCAGTGAGATTGACTACAAAGTGAATGAGAATATAGTGGTTGGACCCTCTCTTCTTTATTGGAACTTTAGCGGAACAGATATTACTGCCAAAATGAATGGCTTTGGTGCTCAAGGTGCCTACTATTTTGATTCTGTATTTAATGATGGTTTTTATGTGGGTGGTCGATTTAATACTATGTCTATGTCTGTGTCGGGACCCGACCTCAGTGGAAACGAACTCACTTCATCGGCTTCTGGATCAGCGATAGGCATTAAAGGCGGTTACCACTGGTTTTGGGATTCCTTCAATATCAACTTGGGTCTGTCTGCGGGTTCGAGTTCAATTGCTAAGGCGCAAGTGAAGGATAGCAACGGCAACGTAGTGAGTGAAACAAGTGCTCCCGCCATAGCGACTGGCTTGGATTTTATGATGGGTTTTTCGTTTTAAATTTAAAAATATTTAAATTAGTGAACTGGCCATCGATTTGGTACAAAACGGTGGCCATTTTTTTTGGCTTGAACTCAGAATCTACATAGAGTCTGAGTTCGCTAACTCCGAGTCAAATCTAATTAAGGAGGGGTTCTGTGGAACGAACAAACCGAGTGGCTATTATAGCGGGAAGCACCGGACTTACAGGTTCTCGCTTGGTAAAAAAGCTCATCGAGGGTAGTGAGTTCAGTAAGATCAAGGTGATTACCCGCCGACCACTGACGTTCAACGACTCTCGGATTGAAACCATTCTCATTAAGGACCTTCAAGAGATCCATAAGGAAGATCCTCGCTTTCAAGCCGATGTCTATTTTTGTTGTTTAGGAACGACCATTAAAAAGGCTGGATCACAAAAAGAGTTTTGCAAGGTGGACCTTGAAGCAGTGACGGCTTTTGGGGAAGCAGCCAAGGCGAATGGTGCTCAGGTTTTTGTGATGATCTCGGCGATGGGGGCAAATCCGCAATCACTCCTGTTTTATAATCGAGTGAAGGGGTTGGCGGAGCAGGCCATTTTGAAGCTGGAGATTCCAGGAACAGTGATTTTTCGGCCTTCGCTCTTGATTGGGAATCGTTTGGAGGAAAGATTGGCTGAAAAACTATCAATAGGCTTTGTGGAGCTCATTTCACCTATGTTCCCATTAAGCTTTCAGAAAAAAATCGGAACCAAAGTCGAAGACCTTGCGTTAATTATGCTTAAAAAAACGAGCCAAACAATCAGAGGCCCCGAAATTATCGAAGCCTCACAAATCTAATTAAATTTTATTTTGAGATGTCTGGTCAAAATCCAAAGATCGCTTCAAAATTTCATAACTGTTCTTAGAGAGCTTTCCACTTCCAATCAAGCCTTCAAGGGTCTTGCGTACAAGGCCCTTGCGCTTCGGTTCAAGGCGATACCAGTTTTCAAATTGTTGGGAGAGTCGAGCCGCGGTTGCAGGATTAAGTGCATCCACTTCCAGGAGCTTTTCAGCAAAAAAGCTGTAACCATGACCATCTTCTCGATGAAATCCACGCCAGCATCCCATTGCAAAGGCTCCATAAAGTGCACGGACTTTATTTGGGTTGCTGCATTTAAAGTGAGAAGATTGGCTCAGTTCTTTCACCTTGCTGAGGTTATCAGTATGGTTAAACACGGCCTGCCAGGTGAGCCACTTGTTGATGACCAATGAATTGTCTTTCCATTGCTCGGCAAAGTTTTCCATAGCAATAGTGCGTTCAGGACTGTGAAGTTGGTTTAAGGCTTCAATCAGTCCGGCTTGTTCATTCATAGTTTTGGCTGCTTTGAACCGGGCACTCAGGGGTATAACGTTTTCTTGTAGCTGACCCAAGAGTCTCCAGAGAGTGTTCCGCAATCCCCTGAGACCCATAGACTGGAAGGAGTAATCGTGTGGTCGGTCGATGGCATTGATTTTTTCTTCTACAACCCAAAGGTCTTTATTGAGGGCTTTGGCCAGTTGAGTTTCTAAAAAATCAAAGCAACCACTGAGCGCTTCAGGGTCGAGTCCCAATGGGAGGGTTTGAACGAGGTACTCATGACTTGGTAGCTGTAGAAGTCGCGAAGTCAGTTCTGGTTTCTGCAGGGAGTTTTCTAGAATACGTCGATAAAGTGAAACATAATTATTGTTTAACGTTGGCTGTTGTTTGTTTCTCAGTTGATGGTAAATCGTTGTGAGTTCGCGGATCGCTAACTTTTGCAAACACTCCCATTGATTAAATCCATCGGTGTCATGTGTGGCAAGAAACTCCAGCTGTTCAGTGGTGGCCTCCCATTCAAGGTGAACTGGAGACGTCATGCCGCGGAGTAAGGATGGGATTGGTTGTTCGGTGCAGTTTTGCAAGGTCCACTCTAGCTCGGGAGTGGAAAACTCCAAAACGACTTCGGTGGCTTTACCATTGATGGGGAGAGCTTGCTTTGTCGATAATGAGAAAAGGCTCAATTTCAATGGAATTACAAATGGAACTTTAGTTTCTTGGCCTGGGGTGGGGGCGCAGGTTTGAGTGAAGTGAAGCGTATAGGTTTTTTGCTGTTGATCGAAGCGCTCTTGCACCTTCACTCTTGGGGTACCACTCTGTGAATACCAACGTCGAAACTGAGTGAGATCCCTGCCGGAAACGTGTTCAAAGCTTTCGAGAAAATGCTCAATCGTTATTGACTGACCATCGTAGGACTCGAAATAGTAGTCCATTCCTTTTTTAAAGGTTTCCTCACCCAATAATTGTTTTAAGACTCGAATGACTTCGGCGCCTTTCTCATAAACGGTCGTCGTAAAGAAGTTATCAACGGACAAACAAGATTCAGGGCGTACGGGGTGCGCATTAGGTCCTGCATCTTCGGGAAATTGTTTGTCACGCAGAAACTGAACATCATCAATGCGCGTGAGGGCTTCTGAGGCCATGTCGCTCATATAATGCTGTTCACGAAATACTGTGAGCCCCTCTTTAAGGCTGAGTTGAAACCAATCGCGCAAGGTAATGCGGTTTCCTGTCCAATTGTGAAAGTATTCATGGGCAATGACAGCTTCGACGCGATCAAAATCTTCGTCGGTAGCTGTGGTGGCATCGGCAAAAACAAGGCGACTGTTAAAGACATTCAGACCTTTGTTTTCCATGGCTCCGGCATTGAAATCATCAACGGCAAGAATCAGATATTGATCGAGATCGTACTCGCGGCCATAGGCCTGTTCATCCCACTTCATGGAGCGCTTTAGTGCTTCCATGGCGTGAACGCACTGACTTTCATTGCCATGTTCGCAGTAAATTTCTAATTGAACGTTGCGCCCACTCATAGTGGTGAAATGATTCTTGATGACTCCGTAATCACCGGCGACGAGGGCAAAAAGGTAGCTTGGTTTAGGAAAGGGATCTTGCCATTCCACCTGATGGCGGCCATCTCCCAAGTCTTTACTGCTGGTGCGATTACCATTGGAAAGTAAAACAGGATATTTCTTTTGATCGGCAATAATGGTGGTGGTGTAGCGAGACATGACATCAGGGCGATCGAGAAAGTAAGTGATTTCACGAAAACTTTCAGGCTCACACTGAGTGCAAAGCCCTGTCCCTGACTGATATAAACCTTCAAGGGCCGTGTTTTCGCTTGGTACAAGGTGTGTGACGACGATCAATTCAAAAGTATCGAGGTTAGTGATAAATCGTAAAGTTCTACCGTCTATTACATAATCCTGCCCCTCAATACCAGGGCGCTGTGCGGAGGCTCCCTCAATCAAAAAGAGTCCTTTACATCCAGAAGCCGGGCCAACCAGTTCTAGTGGGTCATTTGTTAGGCGCTTGAGTTTCATTTGATTGGTTACAATAGTCGTTTTTTCGTGTATTTCAAAAGTGAGATGGGTGTGTGTAATTTGAAAGTTTGGGGCTTTATAGTCTTTAAGGAACTGGCGGGCAGGTGCTTGGCTCATAGATTCTCCTGCTCCTAAAAATAGGTGTTTGATGACAGTTATTCAACAGGATTTTGATAGTTACTACAGTTCGATTTTTGGGGATCGTTGGCCAGCTCTTAAAGTGGCGATGCAGGTCAAAGAGAAGCAGGTTCGTCGGTATAATCTGTTTCTCCAAAATCAGCCGGCAGAGGAACTCGCCCAATTGGGATGGTCTGATCACGAAATTTTGGATTGGTTGCCCTCGTCAGCCTGGCATGAGGCGGGAGATGTTATTCCCAGAAGCTCCCTCGATTTACTGGCTTATTACGTTCTAGATCCTGCGAGTGTGTTAGTGGCCGAAAATCTTTCGGTGCAGCCAGGCGAAAAAGTGTTGGATTTGTGCGCGGCCCCAGGAGGGAAGAGTTTGGTTTTAGCTCAGTCTCTATTTGCACTGCCCAATTCGAAGAGTGAGTTGGTTTTAAATGAACTGAGTCCAGATCGACGTGAGCGTCTAAAAAAGGTTGTTCAGCAGTATATTCCTCGGGATGTGAGGGATCAGGTTTGGATTAAGGGAAAAGATGGAACACGCTTTGGGCTTGAAGTTCAGAATCATTTTGATGCGATTCTGCTAGATGCTCCATGCTCTGGGGAACGTCACCTTCTTGAAAACGAAAAAGAATTACGCCAGTGGAAAGAGCAGCGTACCAAGGGGCTGGCGCAGAAGCAGTATAACCTTCTTTGTTCTGCTTGGTTAGCATTAAAGCCGGGGGGGCGTCTCATGTATTCGACGTGTTCGATTTCTCCTCTGGAGAATGATGGTGTGATCGATCGATTTTTTAAAAAGAAAACAGGTGTTGAGCTGGGTGCAATTCACCGGTTGGGGCCAGGTGCTGAGCGGACGGAGAATGGCGTTCTCTATCTTCCGGACCAGTGTGGATTTGGTCCGATGTATTCGTGTTTACTCATCAAAACTAATTGATTCGGCGGGCGCGCGGGGCAGACTGATTGATGGTCTGCTGAACTTTTTTAATGGGACCGGCCATTAATTTTTGGTACAGTTCGTGAACTTCTTCCTTAAGATCCGTTTCAAGGGTATCGCAGACTTTGGTCGGGATATGTCCAACGTTCATTAAGTAGAACATGTAATCCGCGACCACGTTGTGGATAAACTCATCCATCTTTAGCGGACTCGTGTTATTTTTCTTAAGGTGCTTATAAAATATTTCTAAGAGCTGATCTGTTTTCATACAATAAAGGTATCGGTGGGTTTCTCAAAAAATTTAGATCGTCGGAAGTCCAAAATCGTAGGCCGGCTCCGCCTCAAGATGAGTCATTGATGGGTATTCTCTAGACTTTGATAGTTACAAGTTAACAAAAGTTGTATATGAATAAGGTCATGCCTGCACTAAAAGTCCATGAACTTCAAAAACTAGCTCAGCAAATTAAACTCTATGGCCTGGGTCATCAGTTGCAAGACATTGCTCTCAGTGAACAGTATTTATTTCTGCAACATTATGGTAAGGGCGATTTTACGATTGGCGTGGAGCTCAAGCCACTCGAACCGCAACTGGCTTACTTTTTTGGCGATATCCCCAAACGAAAAATTTTAGTGAAGCCACTAGTGCTTTTTTTGAAAGCGCATGCGCGCAATTTACGATTGGTCAATGTGGTGGTAGAACTTGAGTTGGGACGTGTGTTGCGGTTGTACTATAGCGGTGGCGATCGAGAGTGTGTGGTGGAGTTGCGGTTGATTCCGCATGGAATGAATATTCTTATCAGTGCCGGAGGCAAATCGATCTCACTTTTTCCAGCGAAAGATTTACCACCGTCATCCGTCGGAGCCGATCAAGGGGACGCTGAATTTGATGTGGAGGCCTATTTAGACCAGTGGATGCAGCGACTGCTCAATCCGGCGATCAAGAAAAGTGGTGGTTCTCCTCAGGATGATCAGGCTCGCAAAAAGAAAAAAGAAATCGAGAAGAAAACCGTCCTGATCGGTAAGCTCGAAGACGATCTTAAGGCTATGAGTCGGCCATGGCTGCCGTTGGGTGAGTATCTTAAGATTCATCAAACTCTTGAGGTGCCAGAAGATTGGTTACCATTGTTAGACATAAATCTTCCAGTGAATGCCAACATGCAACGATGCTTCGAAAAGCACAAACTTCAAGAGAAGCGATTTGAACAAATCAGTGAGCGTATCCAGCATTTACGGCAAGAGATTTGCGAACTTGAATCTGCTAGCTTGAGTGGGGATGTGAGTGCTGATGGACGCACAGTGCGGTCATTAGCCAGTGAATTACTGGGTAAGGCCAAGGCAAAGGGGCGAAAGCTTAAGTTGGCTGAAAATATTGAGGCGGTTTTTGGTAAGTCGGCTAAAGACAATATGGCATTATTGCGGAGGGCTCAGGCTTGGGATCTCTGGTTACACTTGCGTGATTTACCTGGGGCGCACTTGATTGTGCGTCGCCCAAGGCAAAAAAATGTGGATCATCATTTATTATTGGAGGCAGCTCGATGGTTATTGAGTGAGACCGTTGGCAAGAAAAAAGTGATCGAAGGTGATCGCTATGATGTGATTGTCACCGAATGTCGTTACGTAAAACCAATTAAGGGTGATAAATTGGGGCGGGTGAACTATCAAAATGAGTCCACCCTAACCCTAAGGGTTTAAGCGTTAAAAGAATGGCAGGTTGAAGTAAATAGTTCTACTTTGGGATCTTGACTGTTAGGTAAAGAAAGCACAAAATTTCTCTCAGGTTAATTTACCATGAGAGGTTAAAAGATGATTGAAGTGCGTAATCTTACGAAGGACTACGGAGCGCGGAGAGCTATTGATTCTCTCAATTTTTCCGTAAATAAGGGTGAAGTGGTTGGATTTCTCGGACCCAACGGCGCCGGAAAATCAACGACAATGAAAATCATCACTGGCTTTATGGCCCCATCCAGTGGCCAAGCATTAGTGGCCGGGTTTGATGTTTTCGAGAATCCCCTCGAGGTCAAAAGACGAATAGGCTATCTTCCCGAAAATCCGCCAGTCTATGGTGATATGTTCGTGAAGGAATACCTGGAGTTTGTGGCCAATCTGAAAGGTGTGGAAAAAGGTCGGATTCCTGCCTTGGTGTCACAGGCCATTGAAAAAACAAATTTGGGGAACGTACAGTCTCGGTTGATTCAGAATTTATCTAAAGGTTTTCGTCAGCGGGTTGGCATTGCTCAGGCCATTGTCAGTGATCCTGATGTATTGATTCTCGATGAACCCACTGTAGGTCTTGACCCTAAGCAGGTCGCGGAGATTCGGGACCTCATCAAAGAGCTGCGTGGCCATCATACGATTATCCTATCGACCCATATTTTACCAGAAGTCGAAGCCACCTGTGAGCGCATCATCATTATCAATCAAGGTAAGATCGTGGCTCAGGAGAGTTTGAGTAATATTGGGGCCATGGCTAAGGGTTCACGACAGGTGTCTTTTAAGGTTCGCCGTAATCCGGAAAGTTTGATAGCTCATTTGGGTACAGTCGCCGGAGTGGTGAAATCCTATAAGGGGACAACGCCAAACACCGTCGTTGTTGAAATCAGTGGTCAAGATGAGATGGTTGAAGAGATTGCCAAAGAGGTAGTTCAATCAGGAGCAGGACTTTTGGAAATGCAGTCCATGGCGCAGTTGGAAGATGTATTTATTAAACTTACCTACGGTTCTGTAGAGCACTAAGGAGTTTTTGTTTATGAGAGGTTTTTTGACGATCGCAAAAAAAGATCTGAGAGCTTTTTTTTACAGCCCGGTGTTTTATATTGTGGCCTTTTTGTGCACGCTGATGTTGAGTTGGGTTTTTCCAATTCAGCTGTCTCAGTTTGCTGAGATGTCTAAAAATATGATGTTTCAGCCCGGTATGCCACAACAGCATATGAATATTCATTACGGCGTCTTTTTAAGACAACTTTCGTATTTGAATTTGATGCTGATTTTAATAGTACCAGCATTGACGATGCGCTTGATTTCTGAAGAAAAAAAGGTTCACACCTTTGATTTGTTGCTCACAAGTCCGGTGTCCAGTGTGCAGATTGTTTTGGGAAAATTCACGGCCGCCTTGGGCGCCGTGTTTGGCGTTGTTTTGCTTGCTTATCTCTACTGTGCATGGACGGGTTTTTTCGCAAAGTTCTCTTGGCCACTTCTGACGGTTGCCTTTTTGGGGCTATTCTTGGTGGGAGGCGTGTACGCGGCCATGGATTTGTTCTGTTCCTCTTTGACTGAAAGTGCCCTGGGATCTTTCGTAATGGCCGTGATCATGAACATCTCCATTTGGTTTGTAGGCATTGGGGCGGAAGTGAGTGATAGCCAAGTTTTGCGACAGTTTTTTGAGCACGTTTCACTCAATGGACATCTTTCGTCCTTTGTCGAGGGAACGGTGCGTACGAGCGCGATTGTATTTTTGGCCAGTGTCATGGGTTTATTTATTTTTCTTGCAGAACGAGTCGTTGAGTCGAATCGTTGGAGGTAAACATGAGTCGTTTAGGAAAAATTTTATATTTAATCGCCGGTCTAAGTGTTGTTGGTTTTCTTGTTACTCGTTTTATCTTGGGCGGATTTGTTCCTGCCCTTTGGGCACCTTTAGGGCTCTTTCTTGGCTGTTTGATGGGTGCTATTTGGGTCGATCGTCGAATGTACTTCGATTTTCTGTCCATGAAAACGACTAAGCATGGTATGAATATGGGGGTAATGATTCTCTCCGTTGTCGTTATGTTGGCTGCAGTGAACTTTGTATCCATTCGCCACTATAAGACATTTGACTTTTCCTTAGCCCAACAAAATTCCCTTTCCGATCAATCGATCAAGCTTTTGCAGTCACTCGACAGCGAATTAAAAATCACTTTCTTTTATAAAGAAGGGGTTGAAGAGGCTCAACAGAATCGAAAGGCCTTTCAGTCACTCGTAAAGAAATACCAGGACGTCTCAGCCAAAGTGAGTTTAGACTTTGTGGAAGTGAACAAACGTCCCGATTTGGCCGAACAATTTGGTGTCAATAAGGGCGGAGGGGTGGTTTTTGTTGAGTACAAAGGCAAACGTAACCGCATCGAGCGTATCGAAGAGCAGGAAATTACGGGAGCTATTGCGAAAGCCACTCGCGAAAAAGACAAAGTCGTTTATCTGGTCACTGGCCATGGTGAGGGGAGTTTAGAGGACAGTAAAGATCCCAGTGGGTTGGCGCAGTTAAAAGGTTTACTCGAAGGCAACCGCTATCAGATGCGTGACCTTCCCTTGGCAACAAAACCCGAAGTGCCATCAGATGCCGACGCCGTATTGATCATTGGAGCCCGACAATCTTTCCTCGAAGT
>JBILOD010000066.1:0-11229 GCA_044374645.1 Pseudobdellovibrionaceae bacterium
CCCCAAAAATTTTGCTTTATCCACATAGACCTCCTGCCTTCGGAAGTTGCCTGACCTAAACTCGATTGAATAGAACCTGGCTTATGCTGTGGTTACGCTGAAGTCAGTCAGTTTGCCGCACATTCGAAAACACTGCTTTCAGTCGCGGAAAAAAGCAATGCAGAGGTGCCTCTTGATTCTCCGCTTGGAGAGTTTGATTTTCTAATGGTCAAAACTTTTTCTTCTACTTACGAGGCGGCCAAAGCTTTTGGGCCCGATGTTCCAGCCAAGCTTGAAAAGCTTCGCGCCAAATACATTGAGGGGCGAAAGTCCTGTGGGGTGGATTAATTTTTCCGAAGCGGGCTCCTTATCAAAAACAAGTGTTTTTGAAACGAAATCAACAAACCTAAAAGAGGTTCCCGCGACATCAAGCCTAAGGCCTCTAATCTAGCCCACGGATTCTCGTACGTAGTCATTTTTTCTTTGTGGTAATATCAAAATAAATTTTCAAACAGGTCCCTAATACCAGCGGGATACCAGCGTACAATTCAAGCGCAATTTTGGTTTGTAATTGAAAATCAATGAAACAGACTGCAAAAGTCAGGAAAGCTGGAATAATAACTGAAATGGCTATTGCTCTAAAGGACCCACATTTTAAAAGATAATAGAGTCCAGCTGAAAGGATTAAAGAATAAATTAAATTTAACATGATTAGATATTGAACTAATTCCTCGTCATAATACCCCATGTATGGGGCAAACAATCCGATTAAAATTGATGAAGATCCAAGTATAAAAATTCCCAATATTAATTTTGCGGATGATATAAACCCAGAGCTTTCATTCTGCGAGGTGCTTTGCGAAGCACGCCGCTGCTATTACATTTGTGATAATATGTCTGATCTATTTCGCCACCGCATTTAGAACATTTTAAAGGTAGAATTTGGCTCATCTAAAAAGTATGAGGTTGTTTTGTGACATTTGTAAAGAACGTTTATTGAGTCCGCTGCTTCCAAGTGATTTTAATCATCATCCAAACCTTGAAAATTGTATCGATAACAAAACGGTTTAGAACGAGGGTAGGATGGAATTGTACAGGATTTTAAACCAGAGCTTTGAGAGTGGTGTCTCTGACTCATTCATCTTATTCTTTCATTATTTAAAAATCAGTTTTTAATAGTGCGGTTTTTAACTGGCTCAAGGGTACCTGATCATTGAGAATATGTTCTCCTTCTTGGTGGCACACCAATAGTGGAGGGGATGATTTAAAGACTTTTTTAACCTCAGGTAGGCTCTCTGGAGATCTGACTTTGGTTGAACTTACTTTGGCTTCAATAAAAAGAAACGTCTTTGGACTTTTCTGAATAAGAAGGTCGATCTCTTCGCCATCCTTGGAGCGCCAGTGATAAATCTGCCAGCCGAGTTGATAATTTAAATTCAGCTTAAAAATTTCAGAAAACACAAGGTTTTCAAAGAGGGGGCCTTGCTGGGGTGAAGTGAGGATAGGGCCAGCAGAAGTCCATCCTTGAAGTCGGCAGGCTAACCCCGTATCAATAAAATAAATTTTAGGAGATTTTATAAGCCGTGAGGATAAATTGGAGGAGAAGGGCGCGACGAGTGCTATGATATGCATTCGCTCTAGAATTGAAACCCAGTCCTTTATCGTTTTTGCATCGACTCCAGTGTCTCTTCCTAAGCCTGAAAAATCTAAGATTCCACCAACTCGCCCAGCAAGAAGCTGAACAAACTTGAGAAATTCGCGGCTCTTCTGAATCCCTGCGGTGAGTACAATATCTTTTTCAATATAACTAGAGTCTGTTCGGAGTTAGAAGCTAAGGTTTTACCCACTTATCCACAAAATATGTCGCTTAAACCTTTCGAAACTGTGGATAAGCACCCCATTTAAGTGGATGTTGCGTTTCAGGTATTGTTTTCATTAACTGTAAGCGACCTCCGTTTGTAGCAGGCGCAGTGTTTTGCAAAGGTTGAAGCCCAAGAATGAGCGATGGCCGTAGGTCTCCATTGATTGAGTTGACCTCGCATCTGGTTTGTTGAATCGAAATTTTCTTGATTTCAGAACGCCGATAGTGCCTTCGACTTGGGCTCGCTCGCGACGGATCTCCTCGGATTTTCGCTCGGAGACTGGCCATGGAGTTTTGCCCGTTGGCGCGATACCTACATGACGAACCCCAAGTTTTTTTGCCCTTTTCACATTCTTCTGGCTGTATCCTCCACGATCGAATCCAAAAACTTCCGGGGCCTCGCCAAACATTTTGATATGCTCCTGAATAGACTGGATACAGAACTTTTTGTCTGAAGCATTCCCGGAGTTCATCAAGAATCCCATTGCAAATCCACTGATTTGGTTGATTCCCCACTTCAGGCCAAACTCCACTGACTTTCCTGATTTTCCGCGCACGATGGAATAAAGCTCTGACATTTGTAGATGGATGATTTTCTTTGATGCGACAAAACCAGTTTCTAGGAAGTATAAAATCTGGGGCAAGAGCTTTCCCATGACCTGGTTCAAGCGCTCGAGCTCTAGGGAGCTTTTTCCATGAAGTTTCCTCTCTGCTTGACCAATCACGCATCCAAGAAGCTCGTGAAGATCTTTGACAGCGTGATACATCTTTTTTCCCACCTTGGATTTCTGACCCTGGTCTTTCGCAAAGAGGTGTGAGCTGCGAGCTAAGGCCTTCACTTTTTTCAAAACTTCCTTTGTTTTCGTTTTTATCTCTGAAAATTTCCCTCCCGCTTTCTTTACAGCGCCAGAAACCATCTCCGCAAATCGTTTCATTAAACCAACTTCGTTGGGATAGGGAATTTTCGCTTCCTGGGCCGTAGTATCGGCCATCAACTTGTTGGGATTTAAAAGTCCCAAGTCCTCGGCTTGTCCTAGAACTTTGCGATTCAGAAACATCATTCCTTCTGGCCCCAGCATCTGAGTGAACTCGAAAATCGTGATGTGATCTGGAGACCAGTTGGAATCCATCAAGCCGCATAAATATCTGGCCGGAGCATAGTGAGCAATCAGATCCTCGGCCTCTCGAAAGGTCACAGGTCGCACGGCCATTAAAACGACTGATCCAAGTAGCTCTCGATAACGAGGGTCGGGACCAGTAGCCGCTTTCACTTTCGACAATCGAATATTTTGGGCGACATCGATAAGTTCGTGCCAAGGAACCACATCGGAAAGTCTCATCAACTCGTGATTCTCTCGAATGTTGATCGTTGCAGACTTTGGATGACAATGATCGAAGAAACCCAATTGATTGGGATTTACCATGGCGATTTCCTCTCTGAATTAGATAAAAATTATTCATCGAGTAAACCTACTCCTTCTCTTTCGAGAGGAGTAAGCTCCTCACAGAACCCGCCGTGCGGATTTCCCGCAACGGGCTCTTCAAAATTTGATTTAGTTTAATCATTATACTTGGTTTCATCGTGACACCTTTCAATCTTTGAATCACTTCGCATTAAACCTATCTCGACCCAACATTTCAGATCCTTAAGTGCAATCTGTTGACTCTTCCTATTCCGATACTGCGCCCGGAGAAGAGAAAAGTGGATCGAGGCCAAACCCTGTCGCCCCCTTCGCTTCATGGACATTACTCCACTTCATAGCTACTATTTGACGATCTGACTTCCTTTCGAGGAATTGTTCTTACCTTGGATTTCTCCTTGGTAAGCCCTTCGTTTCCGTTCAGCCCCAAAGGATCTCCTGGGTTCCCCATCAAACTTTGTTCACATGCCGCGTACTCGGACCCCGGTGGGTTCTTCAGGTTGAGTGTCCCTTCAGATGTTGCCTTCGCGCTAGCATTGCTGCTCATTAAATACAGTCTCGGCACCCACACTCTTAAATTGACGAGGCTCAATAACTTCACTTACGTTGCGGCCTGCGAACTCTCTGTCTACGCTTCACTCTGGTCGTTACCGCCCAGCTTGCAAGACTCGATACATGGCTCTGTTTGTCAGATTACCAAGGCTGGCCTATTCGTGACTCCCGTCAGAAACTTCCAGCAAGCTCGATGTGGCTTTTCCCAGCGCACACCCAACCAGATTGAGAAAAACCAATACTATGTCAAGCTCTCAGAGGGGAATTGCTGCTTAAGTCCGAACAAACTCTAACTATTGATATAATCATCAAGAAACTTCTTGGAATCTTTAGTGTCGCGCGCATGCAATTCGGGCCAGCCGCCTCTATAGAGGATCTCCTGGATACTCAAATCTCGTGCAGCTAAAATTTCGGAAACGCTCAGCGTGTTCATATCAAAAAAACTCGCTCGTCCAGCCAAACTTTCTTTAACATTTCGATCCATCAAAATCTGATTGGACCCGGTCAATCGAAGAATTGTTGATGGTTTATTCTTTAAATCCCTTTTTAGAAGATCCGCCCTTCTTTTAAGAGAGGGAAAGAGGGCTGGGGCGTATTGAGCTTCATCAATAGAAAGTTTCTGGATGCCAAATTGGCGCAAAAATAACTCGGGATCGTTTTGGGCCAGCGCGCGGAGTGAAGGATAGTCAAGGGAGAGTTCTTTGAATTCAGGATCAAGATGTAAAATGAGACTTGATTTTCCGCATTGCCGTGGACCTCGGATAATCTGTATTGGGTCCTTATTATGTTCGATAATTCCTGAAATATCTCTGTTAATTCAGATATTTGGCGATAATGGATTGCAGGTCCGTTTTCGTCAATTCTTTTCTTTCTTCACTGGTCGTCTGCCTTTGTTAGATTGTTTTTTGCAGACTGAATTTGCCCTCAAATAAGTTGGGCGAAGTCGCCCGACTGATGCTTACTCTCCGTGAGTCGGATTGAGAGGGTGTTCTTCTCAGTGAATGGTGCAAAGGCAGTAAGGGACGGAGCTCCCTTTCACTTATTAATGAATCTCGAATCATTTCAAATGGGGAACCAGCTGAATTTCAAACGTTCGGATTTCAAGTGAAAAAGAGAACAAGGAGGCTCCTGACGAGGGTGGTTTTAGAGGCATAAATGCTCCATCCCCGAGTTCTTCACCGAGTTTTTATTCCTAGCTCTCTGACGTTCGCGGCCGCGCTGCAAACCTGATCGAACCCTTTGACCCCTCTGCTCGGAAGTGCGACCATTGAAGTCATCCTGTTTTTTTGCCGCCGCTCGGGTTAGTCTAAGGGGCTTACTGAAAACTCGGAGCCTTTAATCGCAATTCGCAATCGACGAACGAGAACTTAGCCGATGAACCACTTTGGCTCCCTGCTCGAACTTTTGTGATGTTATCTTTTTCGGAGTATTGTCCTGCATACTCAAAAATCCAATTTCGATTGGTCAAAGAACTGTGCACTGGAACTGAAAAAACTATTTTACCTAGATATAGATCTGCGATCTCGATTCCTGGCGCAAATGCAGACGTGCGTTCGTATTGAAGAAAGTTTTTGAAAGTGACAAAGTAAATTCCTAACCCTAGCTTTCCAAGACGAGATTCGTTGATTGCATAAAACTCGAATCTTTCAGTCCTAGGATCTTGATTGGCACACCACCACGCACCAGGAGCGCTCCATAATGGTTTAAGAATTGGCTCTGGAAGTTGCTTTGCAAATGTGAGCCCAACGATGTACCGCATTTCATCTGAGTTCATTTCACCTTGAAGTCTTCTGCCACGGTAAATTCCTTCATGTAAGATTATAGCTGCTTGGTCTTGAATAGACAATTGATCCCAGTATTCGCGGTCACGGTAAAGCACACCAGTGTCGGCAAAAAGAGCGATCTGCACAAACGAACATCCACTTGGCAAACTTGGGAGAGTCGCATCGGGTGTAAATGGGAGGCGAGTGCCATGTGCAATATCTGAAAATTTGTCGATGACTTCTTTTTTATAGAAATCGAGAATCATGGACTTGTAAGAGGCATTATCTAGTTCAAATCCTGTCTCTGACTGATAATAACCAAGTTCCAATCCGTAGTTTGCAATGTAGGAATTAAGATCATTTTGGCTCGGCCCTATTGGCAAATGATGTACGTTCTCGGCCTCGTAAAGATCAAGGACACGAACTTGATTTCTACAGAGCACCCCCTTGCCGCCGCCCCCTTCCATGCCTCCATGCCCCACGGCGTATTGGCCTGATATCAGTACTAAGAACGCCATAAGTGGTAATAATTTATTGGTACGCATAGCTTATTTCCTCCAGCTTTGTTGCTTTTGTCACTTCGATAGTTTTGGTGTTTGGCAGCGAAAAAAATAGATTTTGTTAACCTAACAAACTAAGATTAAGTTGACCCATGGGTAAAGAATCGGCAGACCTTCTTTTTAAAACCGCAGATTTTCGCATATACGTTCAGAACTGGGTGAGTGGGCGTCCTCGAGGTGAATATCGTCGAATCTCAGAAGCCTTGACGATGCATACGACCCTTGTAAGCCAAGTATTCAACGGCAAAAAATGTTTAACCGAAGAGCAAGCTGCCAATCTCTGCAGCCACATGGGGTTGAACTCGTTAGAGAGAGACTATTTTTTAAAGCTTGTCCAAATTGAGCGCGCAGGATCATCTCACTTAAAAGAAATTTATGTAGGCCACTTAAAGCAATTAAGAAAAAGAGCACAAGAAATTAAAAATATCGTTCCAGAATCAAAAGAGCTGAGTGAACAAGATCAGGCCATTTTTTACTCTAGCTGGCAATACAGCCTGATTCGCCTTCTTACTGACCTAAAAGATTTCCGGACTGCTCAAGAAATTTCAAATCATCTAGGTTTATCTCTTTCGCGCGTACAGGAGATTCTGTCGTTTTTGGTTTCACGTGGATTATGCACGCATCGCAATGGCCTCTACACACGAACCAATCAGAATACTCATATCGAAGCCCAATCGCCCCTCTCGATTCGACACCATCTAAACTGGAGAACTAAAGCTTTGGCAATGCTAGAGACTTCATCGGGCGATGATCTCAGTTTTACGGCGCCCGTGACTATTTCGAAAAAGGATGTCGTTAAGGTTAGGCAAATCCTCTTAGAGGCCATTGCTGAAATTTCAAAAGTAGTTGAGGATTCTCCCTCCGAAGAAACCATTTATCTGGGAATTGATTGGCTCAAAATCAAATCAAATCGATCGGCCGGGAGTTCGCAGGACCGCTGATTCATAAATCGAATCCCAGGAGTGCCTGGGCAAGAAAGTCCGTATTTAAACTATAGGATTTTGATAAAGTTCCACCATTGAGTGAGTAGATCCATTGATCCGTAGATCCGTAGATCCAAAGAAAAGCGCATCGTATTTTATAAGGTGTTGAAAAAGAAAAAGGCCATCTTGCGATGGCCTTTAGATTTTAAATTGGTGCCCCCGGCCCTAAGCTGGTCGAACACCTGGGTTACTGTAAAAGCGTTTATAAACGAATACAAGAAAAACCCAGGGTTGAAAAGCTGTATTCTATGCAGTGGAGACGCGAAACCCTGGATTTAGCTGAGTTGGCTACAAAGCGTTATATCGAGGGCTGGAAGATACCGGAACTTTGCACCCATTTTGGGCGGGGTGAGAATACCATTCAGTGGTCTTACTTGATGCTCAAACGCCAGGATTTCCGGCACAAGCAAATATCCGAGGAGTTAAGGGAAAAGCTACTAAAAGCTAGTACCGTTTCGGAGAAAGGCAGCAGAAAATGATGAAAATTATCGGTGGGACCTTGGGTCTCTTTATAATTGTCGGCTTTGGTGGGTCTATTTATGACGCCGCAGTTTCGGCCAAACATGCCTATCAATTCGACCAGATTAGCTATTCAAAATTTACGAAGGCCATGACAGAAGCAAGGCCACGTCATCCAAATACCCACAAGTAGTCTTTGTTCACGACGGGCCAGTGAAAGTAATCAGGTCCCCGTGTGCCACTTCTTGGGTTTCTTGAAAATTAATAATTTAAATTATTTCTAATGGGTCGGCCTTGTCCGGCCTTTCTTGTTTTTAGGGGATTATCATGAAAGCAAAAAAACTTGCTTGTTATGCGCGCGTTAGCACTCTGGACCAGGCCACCGGTATGGAATCACAGGTACGGGTTCTTAAACAATATTGCGAACAAAACAATATTACCGAAGTCGAGTTTTTTACTGATGAAGGCGTCAGTGGAACAAAATCTTCCCGTCCCGCATTGGATCGAATGATGGCTGCTGTAGAAAATGGAGAAATATCTTCGGTGGTAGTTTATTCATTTTCACGTTTTGCCAGAAGCACAACGCATCTTCTGAATGCCTTGCAAATTTTCAAAAAGAAAAATGTTCAGTTCGTAAGTTTGACGGAGAAGATCGACACCAACAGCGCCGTCGGAATCGCAATATTTTCCATTCTTGCAAGTATCAGTCAGCTCGAGCGGGATCTTATAGCAGACCGTGTGAAGATCGGTCTTGCGAATGCCCGTGCGAAAGGAAAATTGATTGGCAGAAAGAAACTACGAGATTCGGATTTGATTCGCAAGCTCCTGAAAAGTGGTCTAACGTATAGACAGATTTCGGTCATCGCGAAAACCAGTCACGGTTCGGTTCACCAAGAGAAACTTGCCATGAAACGAGAGGAAGAGGCCGTGAGACTTAAGAGCCTTGAAGTGGAATCTCAACCCCAAGAGGCTACGGTTATTTTTCCAGAAGTAGTCAAAACGACAGCCTCGTAATTTTATAGTTTGAGTGGGTCCCCCCGGGACTCGCCCTTTTTTTGTCTTTTTTGTATCGAAAGCCTGAGTTAAAAATCAGCCTGCACCATTTAGCAAAAGTTTCGATAAAAGCAAACTATGCCAAAACAAAAAGGTCAGGAGTATTTCGCCCTGACCTCGGCTTATTTTGAAGTGGTTTTAATGGCTGGTAACTGAATTCAACCTGCTAGGGCTTCCTTTTACATTTAATACGCAACGAGTTGCTTGATTCAATTCAATTCCTAAATAATTCTTCATCAAAATAGCAGTCCCTACGGATGTATCAACTTTAACTTTTACTGCCACAGATCCATTTGGAAATTTTGTGCTAGAAGTGAGAACCTGCATGACCTCTTCTCCTGAAATCTGTTGAAGTTTTTGGAACTCCAAGGGGCATTGAGTACGAACCGAATCAATGAAGAAAATCGATACTGGATCTTCCATTTGGATACTAGTTTCATCCGCATTTGCGAGCGTCGAACAAGTCATAAAAAGAGATAATAATAGATATATTTTCATATTTAACATCCTTTAAAATTGGTCAAAAAATATTATGATTTAGGTTTAGTCATCGATAGACTTAGGCTCTGCTAATACATCCAACCAGCTTCTTTCAAACCGTTGATCAAAGCATTTTGATCTGCATTAGGATTCCGCAAGAGAAAATTTACTGTTTTGCGCGTTACTGTGTGCATTTTCGATTGGTCAATTCCCCAAATGCAAGCAAATGGGTCCGCTTCGTTACGTAATGTGCAGGAAACCTGTATAGACGCCATAATAAGTTCATGAAGCAAAAGTCGCCCCTGCTCTTGTTTTCCAGCAATTTTAAATAATTCCTGGAACTTTTCTCGGTCAATGAACACCTCGAGATCTCCTTGCACGGCCGTTTGATCTGATGGAAATGGCAAACCTGTGATGTCTTCACTGCGCGCCTTTAGGGATTTCGGCACAATATACCAAGTTGTTCTTTCTACAGTGGACTTGAGTAGGTATGCAAACCCGGGTAATTCCATTGATAAATGATTTAAGACCGGCACAATGACTTCTTTATAACCATCAATATTTTCAATATTTTTTACATAGGACTCAATCAATCGGCCATCAATTGAGTTGCCACCACCGCCATTAACTCCTCCCTGTGGTTCTCTTAAATTTTTGTTTAATCTTTCTGTCTTTTGAAACTCATAACTCTCTTCGTTGAAATTGCTTTTATTAAGCTTTTTCTTAACGTCGAATTGTTCAGTTTTAGTGTTGGAGCTTCTATCTAAAAACTCAATACGACCTGGATTTACAAAATTTGACATAGTTGACAAATCTGCGCTTGCCGTCGCCGCAACAAAGGTACTTAAAACGAATACATTGAAGTTAAATATATTTTTTTTCATAATTCAGTTTCCTTTCAATAGTTGCGCCAAAGATAAATAATATGGCGCATCATTTCAATACATCTTTACTAAATTTATGGCGATAAAAATGACAATTAAGTCAAGTTTTGCAGCTAAGTATCCGATATAACTACCATGAATATATTTGAGCAGAACGACTATAAAGAAGCGCTAAAGCTTTACATCCGAAAAAAAGGAAAAGCGAAAAGAGGGACTTATAAAAACCTTGCTGAATATTTGGGTGTCCATGCAACTCTCATTTCACAAATTCTTTCTGGTTCAAAGGATTTTACCGAGGAACAAATATTTTCTGCATGTGATTTTTTAGGAATTTCAAAACTTGAAACTCAGTATTTATGGATACTGGTGCAGATTGAAAGAGCGGGATCAGTAAGATTGAAAAATCACTATGTCGAACTTAAAGATCAGCTTCGTAATGAGTCTCTTCAATTATCAAATCGAGTTCAAAGAAATCACGAACTGACCGAATCTGAAAAAGCAATTTTTTATTCGAGTTGGCTTTACTCTGTAGTTCATGTTGCAACAACTCTAGACCGTAAGGTCGATTTTGAATTCATCTGCGAACGATTTCATCTCGCACCGGCAAAGGCTCGCGAAATTTTAGACTTTCTAATTCAAATTCAAATGATTAAGGAAAAAGAGGGGCGTTTCTTACCAGGAACTACCTCAACTCACTTAGAGAAAAAATCGCCCTTCATAGTTAAACATCATACGAATTGGCGACTTAAAGCGATCGAGGCGACTGAAAATCTTCTGGATGAAGAATTGATTTATTCGGCGAACTTCACAATAAGCAAAAAAGACTTTGCGCGACTCCGAGAGGACATGGTTCAAGTAATCCAAAATTTTCTTTCGGTTGTGAAAGATTCGCCCGCTGAGGATATCGCTCAATTCAATTTGGATTTTTTTTGGCTTAAAAAGTAATCCTTCTTAGCTGCCCGGCGTTCGCGGCGGCGCTGCCGACCTGATCGAATCCTTTGCCCCCTCTGCTCGGAAACGCGGCCATATAAATCAGCATGGTTTTTTACCGCTGCCGGGGTTTTTAAGGCAGAAATTGGTTTCGGCTCCTGCGCCGCCTCGGCGGAGCCAGAGTCAATATAACGGGCTTTGGTGAACGTCGCCCCCAGTATCTATATATAGTCTGCGTAAAATCAGCCTGGCGGTGGCTTCCAGAGATTTGTTTTTGGCACAACCCGTGCAAATGATAATATTA
>JBILOD010000498.1:0-3289 GCA_044374645.1 Pseudobdellovibrionaceae bacterium
CCAATATAGAAAGGGGTTCCCTCATCCGCCCTTACAGATGCCTCGGCCGCGATATGCACATTTCGTCCTAAGATCACCCTGCCAATGACAGATGCATTTGGATGAACGTAGGCTGTATTCGGCACACTCGCCTGCTCCTTTAGGTGCTGCAACCAGCGTTCTCCGCGATCAAGCATAGAATACACAACACCAGTAGAAATTGCCTCGGATCCTGGTAGTTCTTCCGCGAGATCTGTTTTGCGTGGCTCGTTTCCTGTTTTGGCCTTACCGTCTTCTCGAGATCCTAACCAAGCAATGAAGAGGCCCACCGCCAACCCCATAACGATATGGTCTGTCACTGTGCCAGCAAGAGCTGCTATGAATGCCAAAGCATGAGCCTTATTGGTCTTGATCAAATGCACCAACTCGGAGAATTCAATGAGGCGAAAACCGATGATACAAAGCAATCCCGCTAGGGCCGCAATTGGTACCGAAGACAATACTCCTCCCATAAACAAGGCAGAGACCAAAAGTATTGTTGAGTGAAAGAAACTTGCCAATCTGTTCTTTGCGCCACTCTGTACATTTACTGATGAGCGCACAATCACTCCAGAGACAGGCATTCCTCCTGTGAGACCTACTGCAAGATTCCCGATACCCTGCCCAAGAATCTCAAGATTCGAGTGATGCTGATCACCGCTCATTCTATCGATAGCCTGTGCTGAGAGAACTGTTTCTGCAGCGGCCAACAAACCCAATGGGATGGCCAGCTGAAGCAGTTGAAGCCATTGCCCCATAGAAAACTCCGGGATCAATACGCTCAGTTGAATCGGAGGTATCTCGCCCACTCGGTGAATGGGCCAATCAAGAAAAATCGCCAACTGTGTCGTGATCGCAATTCCAACAAGCGCAGCAGGAAATCTTGGCAAAGCTTTACATGCCAAAATAAAAAACACGACAAACAAACCGCACACGACGGCGGGCCACGCCACATCGTGCAACCATACCGGATGAGCCAAGTCGCTCACCATCTGATAGAGCGACCACTCTACACCCAAGAGTTTTGGCACTTGGGAATCAAGCAGCTTCACACCCACGCCGGAGGTAAAACCCAAGAGTACCGCCTCCGGAACGTACTTCACGAGCGAACCCGCAGAAATTGCGGACAGAATCATTTGTAAAGCGCCCACAATAAGCGCCGCGGCTGCAGCCCCTGAGGCACCAAATTGTTGCACTATCACAAAGACCATGGCGTTGAGCGCGGCGGCTGGCCCCGTGGCTTGAAAACGACTTCCTCCAAAGAGCGCAGCAAAGGCACCTCCAACAGCGCCAGCAATGAGACCTGCCGACGGAGGTAGGCCAGCTGCTAGTGCTAGAGCTAAATTGAGTGGAAGTGCCACGGCCGCCACGGTGATACCCGCCGATAAATTGGCTCCCCAAAAAGGCTCCTGAACGAGCGTTGCCCATTCCTGGCGTAAATACTGAAATGAGTTTTGCAATGATCCGAACCATGAACCTCCTTTTTGTGAGCTCGAGGCGTCAGTCGCCAAATCTTCTAACGCCGAGTCCCGGCCAAGATTGGCTAATTTTTCATTCTGGAAAGTAGGCACATTTCGTTTAAACTTCTGAAAATCACGGGATAACTCTTGTGACAAGTTAGCCTCCATCATTAGTAATACAAAAACTATTTATTGAAAGCTTGGAATAGAAATAATCTTAGCCATCAAGCTCACACTTGTGTTTGGACTTGGGCCATGGACTATTTGAAATTAGGAATGTTTTGGCGGGGGAACAAGGCGCTCTAAATCAGCATCACTTGGCGGCTTGAATCTTCCAAACAATCGATCGGCAGAATTCATATTGAATACAAAAGTATATTGTTTAGAAGGGTGATGATCCTCATCATCTTCGTCGTGATCAGACTCTTCATCTTCACAATGTAAATCGGCACCATCGCAACATCTGTTTTTACAGACTTCAGCCTCGGCGATGGTTTCAGCGCCTGAATACAATGACCCTTGCCGTTCAATCCCCCAAACGACAGAGCCAATAAACGTAACAATCAATATAATAGAGCGACCTATTCGAAGCATGTGTTGGAAGATTAGCTTTCTGCTTGCTAGCGGTCAAGACTTCCCGGTGGGCCTCACCACTTGATTAGATTCTATTCGGAGTGACCGGTCGACTGTTGATTCACAATGGAACCACAATAAACCGTCTATGCAACACTTTCGATCTCCGAAATGTCTTAAAATCGAAAACATTCGCGACACTATCCGATTCTTTGCTTCAGGGCACATTGAACCTTTCTTAACAACCTCGACCAGGGTCCGGGTCCAGAAATCACAATCATCTTTTTTTTCGAAACTAGACTTATGAATGCCAGCATTTGGTCGATGAGTACTTCAGTCGAGTACTGAAATTTTGGAAAGGATGAAATTATGAAACTGAAGTTTTTGGGTCTAATAGTATCATCAACTCTGGCGTTCAACGCTCATTCGCAATCCATTAGTTCTGAGAAACACGATTTTTTTCGCGAACTGGTCGATGAGCTAGTCCGTGAAACTCAAAATCAGGGCGATCCAGACCGAGTTGGAATCGCCAGCATCCCAAAACCCATTCCCCTCGGAGATCAAAAGGCTCCCCTCCCGCCTGAATGCCACCCTCATGAATTCCAGCGAAAGGTTCTGACAAACTATCAAAATCCTTTTCAGTATGGACGTGCCGTTAAAAATTACTTTAATAAATGTTCGGAATACCTAACCGAAGGCAATACAAAAGGGCTCATCGGTCTCCTCAAGTTTGCAATGACCGAGTACGACTTAAGCAAGAACCCGCTCATTACGAAACAAGACCTCAAGTTGTCCGATGGGAATACGGTTGAGGCCTATATAGGAGTAAAAAAAGATCGCTCCCCCAGACCTTGGGTGATTGTAAAGTGCGGTGTTTTTTGCGACATCACTTCGAGCGCCTCAACTCTCAATTTTGTAATTAATCTATTTGATCAATCACCCTTCAACGTCATTTTTGTCAGTAATCACACCGGCACAGATCACATTAAGAATAATTCCTCTTTAACAATTGGAGGTTTTTATGAAGTCTATGACTTTTACGATATCGCTCAGTGGTTAAAGTTTGATAGTCCTTACCGTGACACCGTGGAAAGCATCCACGCGACCGGAATCAGTCTCGGGGGATCATCCGCAATGGCTGTTGGCCACCTGAGCCACCTCTTTCGCTCGCGGGATGGCAACCCACTCTTTCAGTCATCCACGGCGATATGCCCAGTTGTCAACTTGGGGCCAACCCT
>JBILOD010000500.1:0-3273 GCA_044374645.1 Pseudobdellovibrionaceae bacterium
ACCCCGCCCTGCTACGCCTCGTTCGATATGAAGCTTGCCGCCTTGAATTTGCCTCTTTTGCAGCAAAATCAAGATTGATCGTATAGTTAACAGTGAGGATTTTAGTCTCACAGGGGGAAAACGAATGAATTGGAAGGATGTTGCAAGTCTGCGCCTACGAAATGCACCAAAACCGTTCAAAGCTTTAGCTTGCGGATACGTGCTGGCGGTGTCATTGGCGTATATGTATGCCTTCGGCAATATCGCGCTGGTGGTCGGATTGACTCCAAAGGACATTGCCGTTCACTACTATGGGGCGCCCACTAAAATCCAAGAACCCGCGGTCACCTCCGGAGAGGAAAGCCTTGATTTGGACACTCTCGATACTGCCCCTACTGCGCCGACCCCTGGACCTCGCCCTTCCTTTAAAGCCTTGGTGGGGGAAGGACATTTTCATTTGTTTGGAATGAGCAGTTTCTTCTTTGGCTTGTGTTTATTGTCATTGTTCACAGGATTGAGTGAAGGCGTCAAAGCTTGGTTGGTGGGCGGTGCGTTTTTATTTATCGCCCTCGACAACGTCAGCTTTATGGCGACGCGGTTTTTGGGTCCTAAATTTGCCTTGTTTACAGCTTTGTCGGGTGGACTGATGGGCTTGTGTTTTGTAGCGCTTTGGTTTTCGATTATTTTGGAGCTTTTTAAAAAGAAGGAGTTGGAATGAAATTCTTAATGTCCATGGGAAATCTCGTGTTGGTTTTGGTCGTTTCACCTTTGGCCCTGAGCGCTGAATTGGTGAGTTTGAAAGACTATTTGAAAAAAGAGCTGTCGAGTTCTGCCAAACTAGCCAAAGAGAGCTTTGTTCTTGATGGTGCGCAGAAAGCAGCAATTGCAAAAGTGGCTCCCGATGCCACGGAAGATAGCTATACCTTCTTTTATGGAAAGTCAGCCGACGGAAAAATGGAAAAGGCCTGCACCGTCGTACCGCAAAAAGGCAAAGAAGGTCCTATGTCATTAGGGGTTTGTTTTGCTCCGACCGGGTTGCTAGAGAGTGTGACCATTCTAGCTCACGAAGAAGAGCGTGGCCGTAAAATCACTGAAGACGGATTTTTAAAACAATTCAAAGGAAAAAAAGTCACCGATTCTTTCGTGGTTGGTAGTGACGTTGATGGTATTAGTGGAGCCAGTTATTCTTCAAAGGCTGTTTCGGAAGCGCTTCGCAAATCCTCTTTAGCATTTAAAACATTGGTTATGGGAGCTGTAAAATGACAAGGTTAAGTTTGAAGAAGGGACGTGTTTGGTTTGCATTTTTATTCGCTGGAATAGCTCTCTTTCAAGGCTGTGGTAGTGATACTCCCTTTGAAAGAGGAGCACCGACCAGGAAGAATGACGACCGCGTTGATGGAAAACCCGTTGTTGTTGATCCAAAGCCCGACAGGACGCTCGTGCCGAATCCGTCACATACGCCTTCGGCAACTGGGACAGCGGTTCCGGAGCCAACCTTTGAGCCTACTCCTTTTCCAACGACCGAACCCACGCCGTTTCCAACACCTGAACCGACAGCAGAACCGACAGCGGAACCCACCGCCGTACCAACTTCGCTTCCACCGATAACTCCAACACCAGAACCCACTTTGGAGCCAACTCCGGGACCTAGTTTAAATCGGGCTTACTTTAATAATGAGATTTTACCATTACTGTCAGCTCGTCGGATCAACAATAATGTGAAAGGCTGCAGTTTGTGTCACGGTAATCCAGCCCCGACCTTCGAAGCAGCTTCGGCCTTGGTTGTCGTCGGTCATCCTGAGCAGAGCGACCTCTTTTTGAAAGCCACAGGAGCGGAAGGGTCCTCTCATGGGCGTATCTGGGCCTCGGATTCAGCGGAGTCTTTGAAACTCATCTGTTGGATTAGTGGACGAGATGGTTGTTAGTCTTGCTAAAGTTGAATTTATCTTTATTTAGCGTAAAGAGATTTTATTTGGTAACGGTGCTGATTCTCCTTTCTTGTCAGCATCGTTGGCCAGTAGGGACGACGCCGGTACTCACTCCCGGCGTTAGTCCTTCACCAAAGGAATCGATGGTCAGTACCGCTGGAGAAGTGGAATCTATTGATCAATGTTTTACCGAGCATCGAGTTCCCAGTATGGGGACATTCTTTGAAATGCAACTAGTGCATCCTTGCGCTTTCAATCCAGACAAGTTCGTTCTTGAGGCCAAGAATCTTTTGGATTCGATAGAAAACTCATTGAGTTTGTATCAGCCTCAGAGTGAACTCTCTCGTTTGAATCAGCAAGGGCGCTTTTGTACAGCATCCCCTCACTTGCTTCACCTCACGTCCGTATCAAAACAGTATCACCGTCGCACTCGGGGTGCCTTTGAGGTGAGTATTTTGCCAGTTTTAAGGGCGATTGAGGCCAGTTTTCAAAAGTTCCATCATCCACCCAAAAATCTTGATGCTTTACGACCCTTGGTGAACACCGATAAAGTGTTGATTGAAGGTGGGTGTGTGGTTCTCACTCAGCGGGGAATGGCTTTGAGCTTTGATGGGATCGCCAAGGGATATGCCGTTGATCTTGTGGTGCAGAAGTTACCTCCCGCGGTCAGTTCCTATCTTTTGAATTTTTCCGGAAACATGCGCTGGCATGGGCAAAAACCTGACGGGCCTTGGAAGGTGGCGGTATGGAATCCCGTCAAGAAAACAATTCATGAGCTTCCCGTCAGCAACGATGGAGCGATGGCCTCCTCTGGACCGGAAAATGCCCATTTCGATGAAAAAATGGAATGGCATCACATTATCGATCCTAAAACGTTACGCCCACCGCGACTCTATTCATCTGTCACGGCGGTCGCGCCCACGGCGATGGAGGCGGATATTCTTTCAACGGCCTTTTCGACAAAGAATTTAGCCGCGGCCCAACGCCTGAGAAAGCGAGAGTTTCCGCGAGTGTCATTGTGGATGATTGATCGCCAGGGAAAACTCACCCATTTGGATCCGATCCAAAATCCAGCCTCACAAATTAAACCCATACAAATTAAGCAACTAGAAATTCCATCTATTCAAACGCAACCCACAATGTGATTCGGGGCAGTGGGGTTCGGTGCCTCAAACAATCATTTCATGAATTTCAACTAGAGGTACAATGGTCGTGTGGTGGTATTACTCCCGAAGGGATTGTTTCATGACAAATTGCTCTAAATTTTTGGCGGCAACGGACTGGACCTGGCCTTTAACCGCCTGACTCCAACCAAGGAGAATTCCCATTGGGCCAAGTGCTTGGCTGGCCCATTTCCAGAAACTAA
>JBILOD010000068.1:0-11174 GCA_044374645.1 Pseudobdellovibrionaceae bacterium
CAAATAAGATTCTTTGCTAGGTGCCGGGCCAATATTATAGGCCTCGTCTGCCAAGAATACATGGAGACTGTCTCGATCAGCATCACTGAAAACAGCTACAGAGCGAATATCCATCTCGCGACAGGCTCGAGTAATACGAATCGCAATCTCTCCCCTGTTTGCAATCAAAACTTTTTTAAACTTTTTCATAGCCATCCTTTTCGCCAATCCTTAGAGAGGAATATTGCCGTGCTTTTTCGGTGGATTGACGTCCTTCTTTGTTTTCAACATTTCTAATGCCTCAATGATTCTGAGACGAGTTAATGTGGGTTCAATCACTTCATCGGTGTAACCAAGTTCCGCTGAAACATAGGGATTACTGAACTTCTCTTCGTACTCTTGTGTGAGTTTTTGGCGCTCTGCCACTGGGTCAGTGGCCTTTGTAATTTTATCCCGAAATATAATATTGACCGCACCATCGGCACCCATCACCGCAATTTCAGCACATGGATAAGCTAAATTTACATCTGACCGCAATAATTTAGACCCCATCACAATATAAGCGCCACCGTAGGCCTTACGAGTGATCAGAGTTACCTTTGGAACTGTCGCCTCCGCATAGGCATACAACAATTTTGCACCATGATTGATGATACCGTTATACTCCTGATCGGTACCTGGCAAAAAGCCCGGAACGTCAACAAAGGACACAATTGGAATATTAAATGCATCACAGAAACGAATAAAGCGCGCCGCTTTTCGGCTGGCTTCGATATTCAAACAACCCGCCAACACCTGGGGTTGATTGGCAACAATACCCACACTTCGGCCATTCATGCGGGCAAATCCAACAATAATGTTACCTGCGTAATTTTGGTGAGTTTCCAGAAAGTAACCTTCGTCGACCACTTCCTTGATCAGTTTTAACATATCATATGGTTTCTTTGGGCTATCAGGAATGAGGCTACTGAGTGATTCACACAAACGATCAGGTTTATCTTTTGTTGGCAATATTGGCGGTTCATCCAAGTTATTGCCTGGCAGAAAGTTCAGCAGCTCCCGGATGAGCAATAAACAATGTTTATCCGACTCACAGGCAAAATGCGCCACTCCGGATTTGGCACTATGGGTGCTGGCTCCACCCAGTTGTTCTTTTGTGACTTCTTCATGAGTCACGGCCTTTATCACCTCAGGACCCGTCACAAACATGTAACTTGTGTCCTTTACCATAAACACAAAATCGGTGATGCTTGGGCTATACACGGCTCCGCCGGCACAGGGTCCCATGATCGCACTGATCTGAGGCACGACACCTGACGCCATGGTATTACGTAAAAAGATATCAGCATAGCCACCAAGCGCTTCGACTCCCTCTTGAATGCGCGCACCACCTGAATCATTCAGGCCTATGATCGGTGCTCCTGCTTTAAGGGCCATATCCATGATCTTAATAATCTTGTTCGCCTGAGTGCGAGACATGCTTCCACCCAAAACTGTAAAATCTTGGCTGTAGACAAAAACAGTTTTGCCATTAACGCGTCCATAGCCTGTGACGACACCATCACCAGGTGATTTGTTATTGGCCATATCAAAATGGGTGCATCGATGAGTAACGAAACGGTCTGTTTCTACAAAACTGCCTGGATCAAGCAACACGTCCAAACGCTCTCGTGCCGTTAACCTTCCACCTTGTTTGTGTTTTTCACGGCGAGTGGCACCACCCCCGTCCATTGCCTTTTCATTTCGTTTATCTAAATCTCTGAGCTTTTCTTCAATAATAGTCACAAATGCTCTCCCTTTGATTTTTGCAAATAATCAAAACGTCACAGCCTGGTTGTTGCTGCAGCTCGGTCGAGTATTACTCTGCCAGAAAAAGGTGATTTGTGAAGCTCTGAAGCAGCCCTGCCTTCAGAAAAATTGTTTTTTTCTAGGTTTTCAGGGGCTTACTTTGTTTGTTTCACTGAATTTTCCTCGGATTGCTGAAGTAGCGCCCTCAAAGTTTGCAATCCCTGTGGAATATTGATGCGGCCCTGCGCAAGCACAGGGTGATAGGCTTGAGGAGTTTTCACAGAATTCAAAATCGCTCTTTTAACCTGAGTTAGTGAGGCCTCAGGGTGTGCGCTCCATAGGAGGGCTGCCATGCCACTCACAAATGGTGCGGCCATACTTGTGCCACTGGCCGCATACCAACCACCCGGTACACTACTGTAAATCTGATGCCCTGGAGCTAAAACGTGAACTCGGTTTCTTCCGTAATTGGAGAACGCGGCCATCAGTCCTGACTGCATAGTAGCTCCCACCGTAATTTGATTCCCCAAATCGAAGGCTGCCGGGAATTCCGGAAAAACCTCTATATCGACTCCGTCATTTCCTGCCGCGGCAACAAACAAAATCCCTTGTTCTGCAACACTAGCGATCATAGTTTTCAGCGTTTCTGCACACACGGCTCCGCCCCAACTAGCGTTGATAACTTTCGCTCCCCTTGATTGTGCGTATTTAATGGCAAAGACCGCTGCCGCCAACGACCCACCGCCAGTGTCGCCCATAATATTGAGTGGTAGAATTTGAGCACCGGGTGCGATGCCCAACATTGGATTTCCCTTCGGTTCGGCTGCGATAATTCCCGCGACATGGGTGCCATGGTTGGACGCCTTTGCGTAGGGCTCCTTATAAGCAAAATCAAAGCCCTGATAGTCATCGACTAAACCATTTTTATCGTCATCCTGACCATTATCAGGAATTTCGCTTTCATTGGTGGCAATACGGTGGATCAGTGATGGATGACTTCGATCGACACCCGCATCGACAACTGCAACGGTAACACCGGCTCCTTTAATGTTCTCTTCCCAAAGCACATTGGCTTGGACGTCTTCTTGTCCCCATACTTGCCAGAAAATACTTTTTGGGTTCACAGACTCGTCAGCCATCAGATAGCTTTCAAACTGTAATTCCCGATCCTGTTCTGCCATAGTGATTTGTCGAGTTAATGGGGATTTGTTTAATTCAAGTTCGAGCTGGTCTTTGGTCCCGTAGAAAATGCTGTGCGACCCATCAGACCAACTTAGAATATATTGATTGGGTAGAGCTTTGCCATAACAGGTTTTACCGGCAAACTGGCTATTCCCGTCATCGACCACTTCAACAGGTTTAATCGGTTCTTTTTGACAGGCACCTAAAGCCAAAAGACAGAGAAAAATGAAGCCAACTGATCGAGTCGGTTTCGCATCCATGGAAACTCCTTTGCAGATGTCTCGTGCCAATCCTGGACGAGCACCCTCTGTTCGGAGTTTTCTGGAAAATATTTAGTCCAAATTTAGTAATTTAAATCTGAAGGCTGGTTCTCGTTCTTTCGGTTATCGTTCATGATCTGAAGCTCTAAAAATTGATTAATATGTTTCAAAGTATCGATCTCAGACTTTAGTTGCTGGATCAGTTCTTCTTTTTCGGCCAAGACCAAACCATAGGCTTTCTTAAGCTCTGCCACTAGGTTTTGAACAACCATCAACGACTCGCCGGGCACCCCTTCACTAAAGTCATGTGGTTGATCTGACTCAATTTCGGTCCGAATCAAATAGCGACCATTTTCAAGGCGGTGTTCAACAGTTTTTGACTTAATTCGACGTCTTAGGGTGCTTACGCTGACTCTGTTGTTTACTGCGTAATCAATGACTGGAAGCCAACGCTCCATAACTCCCCCTTTAAACGATCGCCATTTACCTGATAAAAGCTCCGGGAGTATGAAAAAGTTTTCATTGGAAAGCAATGACTATTCAATTGGATAGTCATATTCCACATTATCCACACTATCCACACCTATTCCCACAGGCATGAGTAGTCAATGAATAGTCAAACACCGGTTTTGGGTATTCAGTGATTATTCATTTACTCAGGTTGAGTATTCAAAGGATAATCATTGGGTACCTACCTGAATAGTCACGGCTACTCACTGACTATCCATTGAATACCTAAATGGGGTTCTATTTCTTAGGGTTATCCACAGAATCCACAGGTATCCACACATGTGTGCTCAATTAATGCCCAAATGAATAGCCATAGATAGTCATGACTATTCACTGGCTATCCAATGAGTAGTCATAAGGTATTCAACTATTTGGCGGACGATCCCTTGGCTATCCAATTGACTATTCATTGGATAGCCAAGGTTTGTGTTTGATAGCCGTTTGGCTATCCACTGAATACTCAGTGAGTAGTCAGTTCGACTTACTCGACGCATATGGTGTTTTTTTGATAGGCAACCTGTGAGATAGAGAAGTTATGAAAATCAAAGAGAAAAAAAAGATTGCCTTAGTCCTTAGTGGGGGTGGAATCAAAGCCGCTGCCTTTCATATTGGAGTCTGTTTGGCTCTGAAAGAAAAAGGCTTTCGTTTCATTGGGGGAACCCCTGAAACAGTGCGTAGGCTAACAAAAGAAGATGACTCCATGGCGATCCGTCTCTACGTAGGCTCTAGCGCCGGCTCCTTCGTCAGTTCGGTCCTCGCCTCTGGTTATACAATTGAAAGTTTGGTGAATGCCTTCGAGGTAGGGCTTGGGTACAATAAAATCTTTAATGAATTTGGGCTCAATGAACTAAAGCCCCTTAGTTATCGACATATGTTCTCTATCAACGCCAAGGGGATCATAAAGTCCGTCCCACATCTGTTTAAACGTCGGTCGGTTATTTCGGGAGGGCTGGAGTCACTACTAAAGCATGCCTTTAGTATCAATGGCGTTTTTACAACGGCCGGTGTTGAAGCCTACCTCCGCAAACATGTTCTGCCTGTGAATGAGTTTGACCGTCTGGGAGTTGAGCTCTTTGTGATTGGCACCCAACTGAATCACTCTCGAAAAGTGATCTTTGGAAATTTTGATGAAGTGTCAAAAGATTCACAAATAATGTACTCTAATATTGCCAAAATCAGTGAAGCTGTCGCCGCCTCTGCGTCTCTTCCTCCGGTTTTTGCTCCCTATGGGATCAAACAGCCTGACGGCAAAGAAATGTTCTTTTTTGATGGCGAGATTCGCGATACGCTATCCACTCACGTTGCAGTAGACCACGGTGCTGACCTAGTGATTTCCAGTTACTCCGTGCAGCCCTATCATTATACCCCTGAAATGGGAAGCCTCCACCAATACGGAATACCTGTCATTATCAATCAAGCCTTATACCAAGTGATCCAACAGAAAATCGAAAAACACATAGAACACCAGCAAGAAATTCGCGCTATCTATAATACCGTCGAAGGCTACCTACGCCAGGCCCATGTTGAACCTGAACACCGCCGAAAGATTTTGGAAATTATTGAAAAGAAGGTAAGCTTTAAGCCAAATGTTGATTATATGTATATTCACCCACGTCCACAGAACTACGAAATGTTTTTCGTGGATCACTTTAGTTTAAATCCTAAGATTATGGCTAAAATTGCAAAGATAGGTTTTAAATCGGCCATTTCAACGATGCGAAAATACGGCCTATAAAAAATTGCTATTTGGACAGAGCTAAAAAAGCTCTGTCCAAACGGGTATTAATCACATGCATTTATAGAAGGGAGTTTTCGACCGCTCTGAATAAATAATCGCTCGCCAGCCCTAATCCAATAACCAAGATCATAGACACTACGATCGCAATTTCAGTTGCCGGAATATTACGTTCTGCATCTTCCTCTTTCTGACTCTCATGCATATACATAAGCACAATAGGGCGAAGATAGTAATAAACGCTGATGACGGAATTGATGACACCCCAGAGAACGGCCCACAAACGTCCCTCAGAAAGAGCCGCTGAAAACAAATAGAATTTACCGAAAAAACCCACTGTTGGTGGAATTCCGGCAAGAGAAAGAAGAAACAGAGTTAGGCAGAATGCCAGCATCGGTCGTCGCTTAGCAAACCCTGCCATATCATCGACAGTAAGCTGGGTGTTCTCGCTTGTTTCAAAAATGTTGACGACCGCAAAAGCGCCGAAGGTCATGATTGCATAACTAATGAGGTAAAAAACAACTCCTGAAGCGGCAAAGGCTCCTTGTGCACTAATCGAACTCGACAAGATACCAACAAGAATATATCCAGAGTGAGCCACCGACGAATAGGCCAGCATCCGCTTCACACTCTCTTGGCGAATCGCTGCAACGTTACCGATAATCATTGTCAAAACTGCAAGCCATTGAACAAGGTCCAAGAGATTTTCCGAGTATCCTAGGGATTTAATTGAAACAAACCGCAAAAAGGCTGCCATAGATCCCAATTTTACCGCGGTTGCCATATAGGCAGATAAGGGGGTTGGTGCCCCATGGTAAACATCGGGAGTCCATGCATGAAAAGGGACAATCGAAACCTTGAAGCAAAAACCAATGATGATCAATGCGACGCCAATGAGGAACAATCTGCTGGTAGTCAGTAAGTCAGGAACCTTTTGGATAATATCAGAAACATAGGTCGTTCCAGCGGTACCATAAATAAATGCCACGCCGTACAACATAATCGCAGATGCAAAGCTGCCTAACAAAAAATATTTAAATGCGGATTCTTTGCTAAGTTTTTCTTCGTTCCCCATTGCGATCAATAAATACAAAGAAAGGGACATGATTTCGAGACCAATAAAAACTACTAAAAGATCAAGCGCTGAGATCAGCACCAGCATGCCAAGGGCCGAACTCAACAACAAAAAAACATACTCTGAAAATAGGTTTTTATTCGTTGCTGGGCTTTCATAGGCTAGCACCAAAGCACCTAATGTTACGATAAGTGCTACGCTACCTACCCAAAAGGCTAGGCCGTCAAAGATCAAAGCTTTTGCAAAAGCCATTTGGCCTTGTCCAGCAAAGATCCACATCAGCATCGCGCTTGTAACGATACCCACAACACCCACGGCAAGAGCCACCAAGGCATTGGGTTCTTTGTTCCCACGCAAAACTTTAATGGTGATGGGAATCAGACTTGTCAAAAACAAAACAATCAGTGGAGCCACTCGCAAAAGATCTTCTAAACCTAAATTAATTTCCATAATTTTGCTCCTCTACTGCCACTTGAGTTTCAGAAGATTGCTCCAAAACACTGAGCTGATAATTCTTATGATTTTCGACGAAATGTTTGACGCTTGGTTCGGAGATTTTGAGGAAATCGCCCGGGAAAATACCCATCCAAAAAACCAAAATCACCAGTGGCACCAATACACAAATCTCACGCAGAGAAAGATCGTGTAGTGGATGCTCAGAATCGCCTTCAACCACTTCGCCCGGTTTTCCAAAGAAAATGCGTTTGAACATCCACAACATATAAACCGCACCGAAAATAACTCCGAGTGCAGCCAATGCTCCTACCGCCTTATTGGCCTGGAATGTACCCAACAATATCAAAAACTCGCCGATAAAACCATTCGTCAATGGCACCGCAATACTCGACAACAGCGCAATAAAGAAAAAGATGGTATAAAGCGGCATTCTTGTTGCTAGTCCACCGTACTTTGCAATTGTTCGGGTATGGGTTCGTTCATAAATCATACCAATCAAAATAAATAGTGCTCCGGTGCTGACCCCGTGATTGAGCATCTGATAAAGAGCGCCTGTTAAACCCTGTTCATTGAGTGCAAACAAACCGAGAAGAACGTAACCCATGTGAGAAACGGATGAATACGCTACAAGTTTCTTAACGTCGGGTTGTACCATTGCTACCCAGGCGCCATACAAGATACCTACTGCACCAATAAAAAAGAAAACCCATGCATAGTACTGTGCCGCTTGCGGGAAGATTGGAATGGCCCAACGGACGAAGCCATAGGTTCCCATCTTCAACATCACCCCAGCAAGGATGACTGATCCCGGAGTTGGAGCTTCAACGTGTGCATCCGGAAGCCAAGTATGAAATGGAAATGCCGGAACTTTAATTGCAAACGCTAAAGCAAAAGCAAAAAACATCAGTGCTTGCGGACTAAAAAATTCACCTTGAATAAAAGGGATATCTAATTTGTAAAAATCCAAAATGCTGGCACTCATTTGGCCAGTGACCTCTTGGGTGACCAACATCAAATAAATTAATGCAACCAACATGAGGACAGAGCCGATCATGGTATAAATGAAAAACTTAACGGTCGCATAGATACGGCGAGCGCCACCCCAAATACCAATGATAAAATACATCGGTACCAACGAGAGTTCCCAAAATAAATAGAAGAACACTCCATCCAACGCCAAGAACGTTCCGAGCATTGCCGTTTGAAGTACAAACAGGGAAATATGAAACCCTTTGACGCGATCTTCGATAGCACGCCAGCTTGCGAGAATCGTCACTGGCATGAGGAAAGTCGTCAACATTACTAGCCAAAGGGAGATTCCATCAACACCGAAGAAATAACGAATCCCAAATCGTTCAATCCACAGATAATTCTCAACCATCTGGAGTTTCTCCGAAGAGGCATCAAACAAATGAAGCATGAACAAGCTCAACACAAATTCAAGGAGCCCAAAAGCGAGGGCCAAAGGTCGAAGCGTTCTTTCATTCGGCCAAATGAGCAGGATTAATCCGAAAACTATAGGTAAAAAGACAATCGTAGATAATAACATTCTTTACCTCATCAAAATAAATGAAAGGAACGCGACCAAGCCAAGGGCCATATACATAGCGTACTGTTGTAGGTTTCCATTCTGAATCGTCCGAGCCATGTTACCTGCACCTTTCACAACATCAGCACACCAGTGGGTGCATCGATCGATAAAAGAGACATCCACGTGGAGCCATAGGTTTTCGCTAAACCAAATAAGTGGTCGGATGATAGCGGCTTCATAAAGCTCATCGATGCGATATTTGTCCTGCAAGAGTCGATAAAAGCCGCCCAAGGCTTTAGCTGTGCTTGCAGGCACTGTTGAAGCTTTACCGTAAAATGCGATTGCCATTGATGCAGAGATCGCTATCAACAAAACAGAGACTCCCATCAACGTCCACTCAGTTTCAGCATCCGCATGACCAAGCCCTGGAATCGGAGTCATTTTTGGTAGCAACCAGTGTTCCCATAAATTTTCTGGATGTCCTGGCAAGACTGCTCCAATCACATGTGGAATTCCAACCCACCCACCAATCACAGCCAGTACGGCCAGAACAATGAGAGGAAAAGTCATCAACGCCGGAGATTCATGAGGATGAACGTCTTTCGATACCCTACTTTCACCCCAAAACGTCAAAGCCATCAATCGGGTCATGTAAAATGACGTCATAACAGCTCCAAGAACTCCCGCAGCCCAGAGTGCGGGATGCCCCATTGGTGAGTGAAAGGACATCCAGAGAATTTCATCCTTAGAGAAAAATCCCGAAAAGCCAGGAACCCCCAAAATAGCCAGCCAACCCATTAGAAAGGTAGCATGGGTGATTGGCATATATTTTTTGAGTCCACCCATTTTTTGAATATCTTGTTCCTCGTGCATTGCATGAATGACACTGCCCGAACCCAAGAACATTAATGCCTTGAAGAACGCGTGGGTCATTAAATGAAACATCGCTGCACCAAAAGCACCAACACCAACACCAAGGAACATATAGCCAAGTTGGGAAACCGTCGAATAAGCTAGAACCTTTTTAATGTCATTCTGTACAATACCGATTGAAGCGGCCATAACTGCCGTAGCGGCACCAATGATCGCAACAACCAACAATGCGTTGGGTGCGGCCATAAATATTGGGTTCAGGCGCACAATCATATACACGCCCGCTGTTACCATGGTCGCAGCATGAATCAAGGCTGAAACAGGGGTAGGACCTGCCATCGCATCTGGAAGCCAAACATACAGTGGAATCTGCGCGGATTTGCCTGTGGCGCCAATAAACAAAAGCAAACATCCCACTGTTAATGGATTAAACCAATCAAGCGTCGGTGTGGTTGGTGCCATGCCGTTGAGTGCACCGAAATCAATGGTTCCAAATTGTAAAAACAAAAGGAACATTCCAAGAATGAAGGCAGCATCCCCAACTCGGTTTGCGATAAAAGCTTTCATGCCGGCTGCGGCCTTTGCTCCATCGTTAAACCAGAAGCCAATTAAGAGGTATGAACATAATCCAACCCCTTCCCAACCAGTAAACATGACCAACAGGTTACTACCGAGAACGAGCAACAACATATTAAATACAAACAGATTCAAGTATGCAAAGTACTTCGCAACACCCTTATCGTGATGCATATATTCTATACTGAATAGGTGGATTAAAGAGCCCACCCCAGTTATCACCAAAATCATGATTCCGCTGATCTGATCAACGACGAATGAAAAATCCGCCTTGAAATTACCGACCGTCAGCCAGTTAAAAAATGTTGCCGTCAACTGCCGTTTTTCTGGAGCCAGCTCCATGAGATTTAAAAACAAAACGATCGAACAAATAAAACTGGTAAACACGGCTAATGTTGCAACAGTTCCAGCAACAATATGGTTATGTTTTCTGACACGGAATCCATTGATCAAAAAACCAACCAAAGGGGCTAATAAAAGCACTGCTATCAATGTATGTTCATTCATAATTAACCCTTCAAATGCTCAAAAAATCGGATATTGATTTCTTTAAATCGTTTAAAAATTGCCACGGCGATGGCCAAGCCCACAGCAGCTTCTGCAGCAGCTATTGTCATCACGAAAAAGACCATGATTTGACCGTTGATGTTCCCTGTATATTTACTGAACGCCACAAAAGTAAGGTTCACCGCATTGAGCATCAATTCAATACACATGAGAATCACAATGGCGTTTTTTCGTAAAAGCACCCCGAGCATTCCCATTGAGAATAGAACAGCCGAAAGGATCAAGTAATGCATCAGATTTGGTTCAATGATTGTTTCACTTAACATGAGTTCCACCTTTACTTCTTGCTAAAGCCACTGCTCCCACCGCGATGATCAACAAAAGAACACCCAGGATTTCGAAACCGAAAATATACTGAGTAAAAAGTAGCTTTCCTAAAACTTTAGTTGATTCAATGCCCGTTGAGTTATTCGTGATCGCAGTTTCCACCGGTGTTTTAAAAAGCTCCGTCGACATTGTCACTGCGCCAACAATTAAGCCAGCTAACATACCGCCTAACAAAAGTTTGATCGCACCAGAGAATGTTCCGGCAGTAAATGCCCGTTTCTCTTTATGCAAATCGAAGAGCATCAATACCATCACAAAAAGTACCATGACGGCACCCGCATAAACAATCAACTGTACACCAGCGATAAAGAACGC
>JBILOD010000551.1:0-2874 GCA_044374645.1 Pseudobdellovibrionaceae bacterium
GCAGGCCATAAGATCAGAAAATCTAATGACCCCCTTCGAATACGCCAAACGAGAACGATCCCAATAAAACCAACCTAAGTGACCGCCAAATTATATTAGTCAATCACCTGACTTATGCTGTGGTTACCTTCAAACGTAATCCTCTATATAAAACATCTTCACCATCAAATGTGTAGTTGTAAAAATCTCGGTCTGACTCCCAACGCTTCAGGGGCCAATCAGAGGCTTTCACCCCTTCGATCGGAAGAGCTTTCTTCGGCGAGCGAAAGTAAGGTTGTTTGGCACTGGAAATCGTTTGGGCATGATACTCGATTTCGTTTTTAACGTCTTGAGGTATCCGTTGGGACTTCAGAAGCTGAGTCAATGTGGTTCGAAGTTGAGCATTCGCAAGACGCACTCGAAACTGTGCCTCATAGAGATCCTCGACATCTGTTGCCCGACGATCAATTTGAGCGTAGCTGGCCTTTAAGCTCTCAATCAGGTCAATCAATTGCAGTTTTGCTGATGAGTCTGGCTCTTTCGCAAAAGCACTGATTTGCTGAACCAGTTTTTTTTGTACTCGCTCAAAATCCGCAGCCGTAATTCCGCTATCAATGCTTCCGAAGGAAATTTGACTGTAGATTAAAACAATCAGGCTCGATATAACCAATTTAAGTTTATTTATCATCTTTGACTCCTTAAGGCCCTTAAGAAATCAACTCATTTGCGCAATATAAAGGCAATGAATGCGACTCCATCCAACCAGATTCCAGATCAAAGTCCAGTGTCCCGGTATTGATGTACCAAACTGCTGTCCATGTCACTTTCCAACTTTCTAGCAATCCATTAGACGTTGAGGTATAACGGAGAGCCGTAAGCTCATTTTAAGGAAGACCACCTATGCAAGATTACCGAATGCAATTCTTCGAACATTGGATCCCCATTAAAAAAATTCAGGCTTTTATTCAGCTGGAAACATTTATTGTTTTAATGGTCGTCGGCCTGTTGAGTTGGCTCTTTTACCGTTATTTTTTAAAAGAAATTTCAAATCGTCGGCACACCCGACTAAGGGTGCAATTCCGCCGCGGCCTCATTTTCTGGGGACTAAGTGCGATCCTGAGTTTCCTTTTTTGGCTCATCCATGAGTATCAATGGCAGCACCCTGTTTTGTTTAAAATGGGCGTTTATTTCGCATTATTCTCAATCTTAGTTGGGGCCATCACCGTTATATTGCTGGCACAATTGCTGGTTTACCTTCTATTGTTTTTTCAAAACATGAACGTCGGTGTACCGAGGCTGATTGTAAATATGTTTACTTTAGTTTTTGGAATAGCGGTCTTTACGTGGGTCACGAGAGAGATTTTCGGATTGGCCGTCATGCCCTTACTCGCTACCTCTGCCGTTTTCTCCTTAGTGCTTGGATTAGCATTACAGGATACCCTTGGTAATTTGTTTTCAGGAGTGGCTCTGCAACTTGAACGACCTTACAATATTGGTGATTGGGTTGAAGTCTATACGGGCACTTACCATTGGATTGGACAAATTCAAGAAATCAATTGGCGTGCAACACTCCTGGTAAGCTATTCAGAAGAGCTCATCTCTATTCCTAATAAAACGATGGCACAAAGTCAGATAATGCTTGTGCCCGCCGGTACACGGGCACCACGCCGGAATCAAACTTTTTATATTCCACACTCAGCGGATTTCATTAGAGTGAAGGATTTGATTTACCAATCAAGCCTCGCCACACCTGGTGTGCTCACAGATCCCGAGCCAGTGGTGTTGACTGTTGATAACAATCCCAGCTGGATTGTCTTTAAAGTCTTTTATTCGATCGATGATTTTGCAAGGCAGTATCGAATTGGCGATCAACTATTTTCAAACTGTATCCACGAGCTCAATCGAGCTGGCGTTCCTCTCGCTAAGCCCACTTTGGAGCTTGTTAAAACAATCAGTTGATTCGGCCTTTTATTGACTCCGATAGTATTGTAGATTAGCCCCTTCATTGAATATGAGAGACTTATGCGTGAAAATACTGATGCTTTGATTGATTACTTGAAGCGATTGGCACCACAAGATGATTCCATCGAACTAGAAGCGAAGTCCGAGGCCCAACGCCTGAATAAAGAGGGCATTTCAATTAGTAATTATGAAGGCCAGATGCTTGGCTTCTTTGTTCGCCAATTTCATTGTCTTCGGTTCGTGGAGTTCGGTACTCTCACTGGATATTCGGGATTAAAAATCTTAAGGAGCCTTCCGCCAGAGGGTCACCTGTGGACTCTCGAACTCAATTCTGAACACGCCACTATTGCTGGTAAAATCTTTGACAACGCTGGCTTTCAAGGACGCTACACTATCTTGGTGGGACGAGCGGAGGATCACTTGGATGACCTACTCAAGCAGGGCCCCTTCGATGGCGTTTTTATCGATGCGAACAAAGCTGCCTACCCGACTTATCTTGAATGGTCAATGAAAGTGGTTAAAAAGGGCGGACTGATCTTAGCGGACAACACCCTCCTTAAAGGCGTCGTTCCCATACATGACGGAGAGTCACCCAATAAGATGATTGCTGGATTACGCCAGTTCAATCAAAAGATATCAGACCAAAATTTATTTGATTCCATTCTGATCCCAACCTCTGAGGGATTATCTGTAGCCATTATCAAATAGGGGCTGGCGCGAAAAGAATCCCCAAGGCACTAGGCACCTTGGGGACGCAAACGGTAACCTAAAAATGTCGCTTAGTGGCTACTTTCGCTCTTAGCCCACAGATCTTGCCAGCGAGGACGTGATCCGGAAGCCGCCGACAAAGCACTCAATGAACCAGTGGCAATTTGTACGTTTTCAAGAGCGGTTTCTGCCAAGCATTGGCCCACAGCTTCAACGATCGCCTCC
>JBILOD010000501.1:0-3262 GCA_044374645.1 Pseudobdellovibrionaceae bacterium
CTTAATCGGGCTAAACACTTTATCCCCCTTCCCCCACACACATAAATTTGATTTACCAAAAGTCTATCTTGTCACTGACCTTTTAATGACTCATTGATCACTTCAATAAGTTCAAGATCACAAATCAGAACAGAATAGGGTTGAACTCCGGGTCTATTGCTGTTACCAAAGGCCAAATGTGGTGGAATAAAGAGTTTCCAGCGGGATCCCTCCGACATTAACAATAGAGCTTCACGTTCTCCTTTAATTATAGAATCCATTTTCATAAAAATAGGAGTCTTTCTGTCTATCTTTGGATCCAAAATTTGTCCGTGATGAGTTTGGCACTGATTAATAATGGCAACTTCACTTTTAGTATTGGGACGGGCGCCTTTTCCTGAGTTCAAGATCAGATACTGCAGACCGGATCTGGTCGTTCTAATCCCTTGAAGTTTGGCATTATTATTTAAAAATTGTTTCGCTGAGTTCTCTAGAGATTTTTCGTTGGTAAATTGATGAACGTGGATTTCGTTCGCGAGATGCATTCTCGCATTCCGTCGCTCTTCGGACCCTAATTGTGAGGGTGTTCCATTTAAGGCATCATTAATGCCCATCATTATGGACTCTGTATCAAAGGAAAGTCCTTCACTCTCAAGACGAAATCTCTCAAAGGTTTCATAGCCAACGGTATAGCTATATTTTTGTTTAGGTGTTTTCAAAGGGGGGGGCACTTTTTCATCAACGATGGGTTGAGGTTCGTCTGTGCCTTGAGTCTTAGCTGACAAAGTCTCTGGTGGCAAAAAAAGATTGAGAATAAAAAATCCGAGTGAAAAACAGCTTTTTAATCGATTCATACAAATTAGATTAACCTAAAAATATTCGACGAGAAAGAAGTATTTCTTGATTTCGTCGAAAACTATGTATGGAAAATTTGGCGAGATGGTCCTTAAAAAGCATTAAGGATGATGGCACCTTAAATTTTGTAGTGTCTTATATTCTTTGGTGGCGGATGTATCGGTTGTTCAAACTGATGTTTGAATATGATGTCCCCGTGTGAGCAATCATGATGAGCTGGTGCCTAATCTGAAGTTTATGGAGTGTGAGTTGGAGTTCTCTTCGATTTCTGTATACCAAAACCAAATTTGTCTCAGATTGATACATATAAAATAATTTTAAAAGGCCACCAAGGATTTATCTGCAGTCTTCGTCTATCACTATGAACGAATACTTCTGGACGTCTCTTCCATTCGTCATTAACAAGGAGTATTTATGAAAAACAATTGTATATCTTCGTTTTTATTAGCCGGCAGTCTTGGACTTATTGGTTGTGCTGGCCCAAAGGAATTTACCCTGTATCAAAGTTCAGAGTCAGGTCTTGCTAACTACAAAATCGACACCTTGGTGGCAATGCCGCGAGCTAGTTCGGCGAGTGCCATCTCCGTAAAATCAACAGGGGGTGGATTTACATCGTGTTCTCAAAGCTGGCAAATTAAAGGGAGTGAGGGAAGCATTTCAGCTCCGAAAAACTGCGGCCAGTTAACTTACGAAAGGGTGGAAGTGAATGTTGATGGTGAGTCGCTATTGGTGAAACGCAATCAGCCGGGTGTAATTGATGCTAAGGGGCGAAGTTGGTCATTAGTCGATCTCACGGATGGTAAGGTGGCCTTAGCCGCCGACTTTGATACAGTGGCGACAACGGCCTCAATTATTCTGCAAGGCCAGAAGTTTCAGGCCTCGGTGAGTCTCAATTACGATGATGGCCTAATTTGTAATTCAAAAGACCCTTTTTCGGTAACCGCAATCGACGAGACTCATGTGAAAGTCACTTTAAACCCTATGGATGGCCAATACGTTGATGGGACCGTTTTAAGTTTTGATAAGTCTCCGGATCTCAGCATTGCTCCGGATCAACATAGTTTCATCGTAGATCTGCAAAATCATATCGCCGGGCAATACACCTATACTAATTTAAAAGCTTCTAAAGGACGAAGCACTTGTTTACTACAAAAGTTGCTAATTGATTTTCAAAACTCGGCTCTTCCAGTTGCTCCTGATGAATTACACATTATTGGAATTTACGGAGCCCGCAATCAAGCCGTCAAGGTGAGTGTAAAAACCTCGGGACCTGCGGTTCTTGTTTTGGCGTCCTATGAAAGCCAAACTTGGGAAATTGATCCCGCCACAGCGGCCAACGTTAAAAAGGTTATCGTTTCGAATTACTACGGAGCGGCCTATGTTAACAATATTCCTGCCACTAAAATTGAGAAGAAGTCACTGGGCTATGCCTATAGCACAGTATCGGCGGCATCGTTTGTTAAAGGTGTTGAAAAAGCAACGGGACTAGTAGCTCGCTCTAAACAGTTTTCTTATGAGTCGAACCAATTTTTGGTTAATAATGCTGAGGAAATCAAGGTCCCATCTGATGCAAAGGTGTATGTATTGGGAGGTTACATTGGCAATTCAGTTGTGAATATCACAAAGACAGATGCGCCAGTAGTTTTAGTGTTGAATAGTTATGCTGCAAGAACCTACACAATCAATACAGCTCCAGGTGTGAATTTGATTAAAGTTATCTACAACTCCTACGAAGATTCCTATGGTTCGAATGTGCGCACATCAATACTCGGGGTGAGTCTAGATAAAGTCCAAAGACTGTCCTACGGTGAAATGCCTTATTACTATAGCCTCCCCTCTACCGATGCGTTGACTGTTAAACAGAAGGTCCAACAAATCACTGGAATTGCAGATCCAACTATGATGATTCTGGATGCTACTGTAAACATTAAATAATAAATTTGTTTGGTGGGGCAGAGGGCAAGATTTGCTCTCTGCTGAATTTCCGAGATCTGTTTGGGTTCAAAAGTCTAGTTTTGGTTAAAATTGGGTGGCGATTGAGAGTGAGCATTGCTCCTCGATGAAGCTAAAAATACAATGTCCAAATGAATCCATTTTCACAGTATACTGACTCGCAACTGGTAAAATCGGCCCTCGAAGGGCAAGAAGACGCATTTAAAGAAATTTATGAACGCTACTATAAAATGGCTTTTCGATTGAGCTATCGACTGCTGAGTCACAAAGAAGCGGCGGAGGATGTGACTCAGGAGGTTTTTATTAAAATGGCGAGGTCCCTGGTGCAATTTCGTGAAGATGCGAGCTTTAAGACATGGGTAACGAAAATTGTGGTGAATTCAACGAGAGATTATTGGCGAAGTCATAAAAATCAACATCAATCATTAAACGAGTTAGACGAAGAGAGAACGGAAGACCTTCGATCACGGTCGGT
>JBILOD010000502.1:0-3256 GCA_044374645.1 Pseudobdellovibrionaceae bacterium
ATAATGGGAGTCTTCAAAAATGATTTCTAACACAATAAATAAATTAAGACCTAAAGTAAAAAAAGAAAGCATCCAGAGCAAGGAAGGCATCGGATCGAAAACCTACCTCAAAAACAATGCCGTTCACTTTTGCCAGCCCATCGTTCACGCCCCACTCGCTGGGCCTGTACCTTAGAGGAAGTAAGCCTCGGCCAGCTCGGGGGCTGCGGCCTTGGTCTGACAAAAGTGAACGGCATTGACCTCATAAAAAATTGGAAGACCAGTATTAGCTTTTTGGAGCTCTAGCCTTGCGACGGTAAGCCTTCTTTTTTTTGGCAAGACGGCGTGCATGCAGTTTGTTTGCGCTTCTTTTCTTTTTAATTTTCATACAAATCTCCTTAAAAGACTCACACCTTAATTGGGTGATGGGACTAATTCAACCTCAATAGCTGAAGAATATGATAAAAATCCGCTTCTGATTGACTGTCAATTTAAAGGTGACAAAACCTTATTAAGAGCATTGGCAAATGCTTTTGTGAAAGCTCGGGGGGAGTTATGAAAAACCTGTTTTGGATAGTGATTTGCACTCTAATGTTGAAAAATAGTGCATCGGCTGAAGTCCCGGCATTTTTACGTCATTTTGAGGCAGATCCTGCTTCAGCGTCCAGGCTCATCCCTGAGAAGCTGGGAGCTCGTCGCCCTATCAAGTTCTCAGTTGAAGATATCGACCATAGAAACTTTGTCATCGCGAAAGATAATTTTCGGCGCCATAAATTGTGTACTGGTAGTCAGGCTGGTGAGGCTTGCTATGAGCGCGGCACCTTTATTCCTTTGGAACAGTACAATGATGATTGGCAGCTGAGGGCTTTTCTTGGTGGAACTTATGATAATAATTTGTTGCGTCTCGCTTCGTACAATAGTGGCAGTGTCCCGGTCGTTCCTTGGGCAGGGCACTATTGGCCGATCTACCAAGGGGGAATTGGCGCACGTTATGGTGATCCAAAGTTCCCACGTTCCGAGAGCTTTAAAGTTAACTACAAGTACTTCAATAAAAATTATTTACAAACACCAGGAGCTGGCCGCGATGAGCTGGCTATGTTGTCACCAGCCGAAAAATACGATTACATGATTGGAGACAATCAATGGAGTCTCACTCGATCGGTTTGGACGGAGGGTAAGGCCTTTCTGGACTCCACCGGAAAGGTCGAGACTTGGATGGGAATTTGCCATGGTTGGGCACCAGCGGCATTTGTCGTGCAGGAACCACAGAAAGCTTACGATGTGGATTTACAAAATGGCAAAGGAGTGATGCGCTTGTACCCGCACGATTTGAAGGGGCTTGTTTCGCAACTTTGGGCACAGGCTAATTTTAATTACAATTTCCTTGGTGGGCGATGCAATAGTAAGAATCCGAGTGCGGATAGCAATGGGCGAATCACAAGCTCAGAGTGCTTCGATATTAATCCTTCAACTTGGCATCTGGCGTTGACTCATTGGGTGGGGCGCGATCGCCAAAGTTTTGTTTTAGACGCCACTTATGACTATGAGGTTTGGAATCAACCAATTTCAAGCTATGAGTTGCGATATTTTAACCCGGTGACTCATCAGCAGTCCTCTATGGAAACCAGCATTGTTCCTTATTCTGAGGTGCAGAAAGACCCTTACAAAAAGTACCGTTCCCCGAATGTTCGTTATTTGGTTGGGGTGATATCAGACATCAAGTATGTGGTAGAGGAAGAGCCGCATCAGTATGACTCTGTGAGTGATCCATTGAGTCGTCTTGTGACTGTAACCTACTACTATGACCTTGAGCTGGATCAGGAGTATAACATTATTGGGGGTGAGTGGTATCAGCAGGCCCACCCAGATATGTTATGGAAACCCGCTCCCGGTGCAGTTCCAGCGGCCACTGGCGAAGACCAACTTCCCGAGTGGAATGGGGAAATGCCGGTACCAAATGACTTTTTCAAAGTGGGAGTTTATGCCTCAGCACAGAAGATTCCACTTTCGAAAATAATTAATAAACTAGTTGAGTGGTCACTGTTGCAAAGATAATTTCAAGGGCATGGAAGACTTTTCTAACTGTGAACCACAAGATATTTCGTTAAAAACATTTTTTCTTGGACCGCAGGCGGAGAACCGAGAATGGGTTCTTCAGGCGGTCCACCACATTTTCAATAAATGGTTTCAATGGCGCCAGGATTACTTTCCAAAAGATGGTGAAGCGATTTCTCGTCAGAATAGAAACGACCCTGAGTTTTTAAAAAAACAAGATCAGTTGATGACTCATCTGAAGGTTTTGATTTCACGATTCGAAGACGAGGTGCCAAAGTTCACTCCGCGCTATGTTGGTCATATGTTGTCGGAGCAAAGTCTGCCGGCATTATTGGGTCACATCATTACCTTGCTGCACAATCCAAACAATATTTCCGGTGAGTCGTCGCGTGTGGGCATTCAAATTGAGCGCGAAGCCATTGAGGATTTGTGTGCGATGGTCGGCTGGAACAAGAACGAAAGCATAGGTCATTTCACTTCGGGTGGGACCATTGCTAATTTTGAAGGATTGCTGCGAGCAAAAAATCGCATTTATCAATGGATTGGCCTAGGCACCTATTTGAAAGAGAAAAAACAGACTCAACAGTCTTTGTTTGATTTTGCCCATATGGGTTGGGCCGAGTTTGATCGAATGATGGCAACCATCAACAAAGTAGACTTTTCGCATTGGAAGGAGCAGTGGGCCACCAATCCCATTCGGTTTGCCAATCACGTGAGTGAGGTGTTTGGGGTCAATTTTGAGGGACCCATCGTCTTGGTATCACAGAGTAAGCATTACTCTTGGCCAAAGGGCACGCAGCTGCTTGGGATGGGAATTGATCGATTGCGCTCCGTCAATCTCGACGAGCAGGGGCGTATGGATGTTAAGCATCTAGAACATACCATCCGGCAATGTCGTGCTGAGCAACAACCGATCAGTTGTATAGTTTCCGTGGCTGGGACGACTGAAATGGGAACTGTTGATCCCATTCATCAAATCAAATTTGCACTTTTGGATTTTGAGCGAGAAGGCCATCATTTGTGGCATCATGTTGATGCAGCCTATGGTGGATTTCTCTGCTCTATGATCGGAATGACTGATCAACCTGAATTAGCCGACCTCATTGAGAAGTTAGGGGCCATTCGCTTTGCCAATAGTGTGACCATTGATCCACATAAACTGGGATATGTTCCTTATGCGAGTGGTGTAGTGCTGGTTCGGAATCGACGTGAATACGTTTAT
>JBILOD010000503.1:0-3253 GCA_044374645.1 Pseudobdellovibrionaceae bacterium
GATCACTTGGCCCGCTTTGATGAGTTCTGGGTTGGTTCCCAATGTGGCAGGAACGTATCCCTGAGGTGCGTCTTGATCTAACAAAAGTAGGGCCATATCCGGCATCGGGAATTTTGAAGCATTGCGCACCATGCCTGGCTTGTATTCAGGGTGTACGATCACTCTTGCAACTTTTAAAAAGGTCACTTGTTGATTGTGTTCATCATTCACGAGCGGGAGACCAAATCCGACGCGGATTTGAGGAATGAATTCTTCCAGGGAAATTCTCAAGTACCGCTCGGCCACATCTCGAAGACAATGGGCCGCTGTTAACACCACACGTTTTGTGATGAGTGTTCCAGTGCAAAAATTGGCGATGCCCTGCATAGGGGCCTCTTTTGGCATGTACATGGCTACTGTGGAATGGGCAATAGATTCGTCGGCTTTGACTTCTTCGCCACCAATGATGCCTGCTTGGTGATAAGACGCTCCAGAAACCCTATGAGTTTCTTTTTTTTGGTGATCGAGGTGAGTTGATGGCTGACACGCGCTCAGCAGCATGGCGACTAACAATAAAAAAATCTTACCTATTGGCGCATTATAAATACTCATGAAAAATCCCCTCCTCCAAAGATATATTTTCAATGTGTGCCAGGACCATTATCTAAATTGGATTAGATGACAAACTAAAACGATTTGAGATGACAGAGATTGTTGGTGCCTTGCGATGCAAAAAACGCCTAGCCAATAAACAGAGGGGCTTCCAGACTCAGACTCAGTGTTCATCAAGGAGGCAAGGATGCTTTCGTATTTAGATATTTCATTTCGTCGACGCCATCAGGTTTTTGAATTTGGTGATCAGCCATGGCTACCTTCGATATTCCGTGACGGTATTCGGGGATTCCTCGATTGTACCCATCGTGTCATGGGTTATTACAAACCGTGGGCGAGTATTTTGGCAGAGGTGCTGCGAACCACGGGGCAGAGAGAGATCGTCGTTTTAGGCGGTGGAGGGCTTGTGTTTTGCCAGTTACTTCAGGATGAATTGCGTAAGCGCCATCAATTAGACGTCAAAATATATTTAACCGATCTCTATCCAGTGCCAGGATTAGCTTCCAAATTACGAGCCGGTGACAATATCGTTGTAGTTCAAGAGTCAATCAATATGCTGAAAGTCCCACCTTCATTAAAGGGTGTGCGTCTCATCGTTAACGCTTTTCATCACTTATCCCCAGAACAAGCGGTTGCAGTGCTCGAAGATGCGCATCAGCAAAACTCAGCCATATGTATTTGCGAGTACACTCGTAACTCGCTCGTTGGTGTTATTTCATCTTTTCTATATCCGTTTTTTAATTGGCTGATTGCACCTGGGGTCAGTCAAGCACGACTGAGTACGCTGTTCTTTACCTACATTGTTCCCGTTTTTCCGCTGATGCTGGCCATCGATGGTTTAATGTCTAATTGCCGTAGCTACAGCACTTATGAGTTTAAGGCTTTCACCTCGAAATTCAAGACCAATTCCTATCAGTGGTCGTGGAGGGAAAATCATACGTTGCTTCACCCGACAGTCCTCACAACATTTATTGGATTACCTCCTGTTTCTGAGTTTAAGGAACGAGGCCACTCAGCAACAGCATGACAAATCCTAAGATGTTCCATTCTGCGTTTGGTGTGGCGAGGGTTCACTCTTACGGATTTATTGAAACATAATATTTGTTTAGTGAGTGACAACTCGAACTTCACGATCCCTGCTGAACTTCGAAACCAAGAAACCCCTTGAGTTCCAAGGAAAAAATGCCTTAAATGGGGGATAAAAGATTGGAATCAGTCGTCGTTTTTTGTCGAAGATAAGGAGCTGTGGTGAGTTTATCGAAAAAGAGCCTTGTGTTGATGTGTGTTGGAGCTATGGGGGTGCTAAACAGTGGGGCAATGGCAGTTGAATCCGCGCCTTCGAGCGAGATTCCCGCTCGTCGAGAATTTCCTTTATCCGAAAAACATTCTCCGTGTGAAAACTTTCACGACTATGTTTGTTCGAAAGTCGAAGCCTCGTTTAAATTGCGTGATGATCGCAGTCGTCACACTTTTGCATTCAATGACTCGGCTGAACGCTTGTTACTTGAAAAACGCAAGTTTTTTAAGAATATTAAGAAAGAGAAAAAGCTCTCTGAGCGGGGAGAAGCGCTCAAGAGCAATTATTTAGCGTGCATGGATGAACGTGGCGGGGCTAAGGCCGAACAGAATTGGCTTAAAAATTTTGTCACTGAAGTTAATTCCTTTAAAAGCATTGAAGATTTTGCGGTTAAACAAGTGCAAAATCTCCAGGCTGGCCGACCAAGTCTATTGGGGGTCGAAGAGGCTGAAAACTCTGAAAATCCTAAAATCTATGATTTGTACGTAGCCACAAATTTAATGAACCTTCCTGATCATAGCTATTATGAAAATGAAGAGTTGATCAAATCCTACAAGGACCTCATTGCGGCCTTTTTTATGGAAATTGACAAAACTATCAAACCAGACGTCGCTCAACAGAAGGCTGAACGCTTGGTCGCTTTCGAAAAAGAATTCATTAAAACCTATCCCCGTGCAGAGGTTCGACGCCAGCGTTGGACAGAAAAGCGGGATATGGCCCAATCTGATTTCCAGAAAGCCTATGGGGCAGTTAATTTATCGTCTGTTTTTCAACAAGTCCCCGCGTCCACGCGGGTGCGACTGTTGATCCCGGAGTCAATGCAGTTTTACGTCCAGAATTTAGTGCCGGAAAAATTAGAGTTATGGCGCGATTATGTCCTTTATCGCTTCGCCTACCGTCAAATGGATGATGCTTATCCGAAATTCTTCAAGAAGGTTTTTGATTTCAATCATAAGTTTTTTGGTGGTCCAGAGAAACGTCCCGTGCGCGATGAACGTTGCACAATGGCAGTGATGGGAACCTTTGCGAAAGAACTGGATGAAATTCTTTTGCCGAGGTTGTTTCCAAATTTTCCAGAAGAAAAGTTTCGTACAGTCGTTGAGAAGGTCCGGGGAGCGATCGTTCAGGGTGTAGAAAAGAACGGTTGGTTGAGTGCAGAAGCGAAAAAAGAGGCTAAGGAGAAAATGGCCAAAGCTCGTTTACAGCTCATCAAGCCAATGAATGAGCGAGAGTGGGATTTTCTGCCGAAAGCGAAATATTCCAGTTCCGATCGCCTTCACAACGAAGAGGCTCTTGGGGCTGCGCTCTATCAAAAGTTGCTAGGGCTCTTAAAGGAGCCAGTCAACTCTGATCGTTGGTACATGG
>JBILOD010000069.1:0-11084 GCA_044374645.1 Pseudobdellovibrionaceae bacterium
CTTAGGGCCAAGAGCCTGATAGATATGATGTTCTCTAATGTAACTCTCTACTGCCAAAGGTAGAAACTTCTCAGTGTTTCTTTGCGCGCGGATTTTTTTGCGAAGGTCCGCAGCTGAAATTTCAATATCCTTCAATGAAACAAACTGAAGATTCTTACCTGATTTGAGCTCAACGATATTGAATTCAAAGTCCTTCGCAAAAGGTTGAAGAAAGGCCGGCAACTCTTCTTTGGACTCTGGGAATTCGCCGCCAGGGCGACTGACCACTACCAAATTAGCCATGTCGAGAATTTTGGGAACATCTTTCCATGAACCAAACTCCTCAAAAACATCGTATCCCATGATCAAACTAAGTTCGTCTCCAGGATATTGAGCCGCAAGGTCCTTCAGCGTATCCACGGTGAAGCTCTTGCCTCCGCGCTTAATTTCGCGATCATCAACAATTAGATTTTCGCCGTAAGAGGAAAAAGCCAAACGCGCCATTTCCAATCGATGCTCTGGAGAGGCTCCCTCAATTGGATGTTTTAATGGGTTTTGAGCCGCAGGAATGATATGAATGATATCAAGACCTAACTTTTTTTGAATACTAGTGATGACATTAATATGGCCAATATGGGGCGGATTGAAACTTCCACCAAAAATACCAATCTTACGCATGTGAGTCTTCCTCTTTATTGAGAATTTCGCGACCAACGATGTTGACTAGATCTTTAGTTCCCAAGCCTGTCACAGCTGAAATCACCATTGGGTCTATTGAAAATGTTTTTTTGAATCGTTTTTTCAGTGTTTCCAAATCCTCTTCAGAAATGGCATCCACCTTATTAAAAACTACAACTTGTCGACGAGTGGCCAGAGGTAAATACCCTTCTTTGCCCTCATTGATCTCATCGTAGGTAATGAGTTCTTTATTAATCACTTTGTAATCATCGAGGGGATCACGCCCTGAAAATCCAGAAACGTCAATCAGATGAACAAACAAGCGCGTGCGCTCAATGTGTTTCAAAAATTGAATACCCAGTCCGTGACCATGACTTGCCCCTTCGATTAAGCCAGGAATATCCGCCACAACAAAGGACTGATAATCCCCCACCTTCACCACTCCCAAATTCGGGGTCAAGGTAGTGAACGGATAATCAGCAATTTTAGGTTTGGCCGCGGAGATCCTTGAAATCAAAGTCGACTTTCCCGCATTGGGAAAACCAATAATGCCAACATCGGCAATCAGCTTTAACTCAAGAACAACTTGAATCTCTTCACCAGGCTCACCGGGCTGTGCATGTTCGGGTGCCTGATTGACGCTGGTTTTAAAAAAGGTATTTCCTTTTCCACCGCGCCCGCCTTTTAGCAGCACAAACTCCTGCACATCCGTGAAATCAACAATGACTTGACCTTCGAGTGTCCGAATTATTGTGCCTCTGGGAATTGGCATAATGAGGTCTGCGCCATCATGTCCACTCATATTAGCACCGCTACCTGGGCGACCATCTTGAGCTGAATATTTCTTGTGGGCCCTGAAATCGACCAATGAATTCAGATGTGGCGCGACTTTCAAAATCACATCTCCACCACGACCACCATCACCCCCATCAGGTCCACCCCGAGGAGTCATGGCTTCGCGACGAAAGCTGACACAACCTGCTCCGCCTTTGCCTGAAGCTATCGTTAACTGAATTTCATCTACAAATTTCATACACAAAAAAGGGAGCCGCAAGGCTCCCTTCCCCAAAAGAATATATTTAGATACTCAGCTTTAATTAAGCAGCAGGATAAACGCTGATGCGAAATTTCTGCTTATCGTAACGCTCAAACTTAACCAATCCTTCAATAATTGAATAGATAGTGAAGTCACGTCCCATTTTTACGTTATTACCCATGAGATACTGAGTTCCTCTTTGACGAACAAGGATTGTTCCTGGAAGAACTTTCTGTCCACCAAATCTTTTTACGCCTAACCTTTGGCCACCACTATCGCGGCCGTTTTTGGTACTACCACCGGCTTTCTTCGATGCCATGCTTCACCTCTTACTTAGTCTTTTTAGCAGTCTTTTTCTTAGTTACGGCTTTCTTTGCAGTTCCAGCCTTTTTGGTAGACTTGGTCGCCGTTTTCTTTGTTGTTTTCTTTTTAGCGGTTTTCGCTACTTTTTTCTTAGCACCAGTCGCTTTTGCTTCAGTTGCAGCAGTAGCCTTAGCTTCTTGCTTAGCTTGTTTTTTAGCTTCAGCATCAAAAATCTTAGGCTCGTTTTCAGCTTTTACAGTCTGTCCATCTGGAGCAGTAATAGCTTTTACAAAAAGCTCAGTAAAATACTGTCTGTGACCCTGAGTTTTTCTGTAACCTTGACGACGTTTTTTCTTAAATACGATTACTTTAGGAGCTCTCGCTTGCTTAGTAACTACGACAGTTACTTTCGCATTCTGAAGAACAGGCTGACCTACGTGGACTTTTTCGCCACCAACCATAAGAACGTCGGTCAAATCAAATTCAGACCCTAAGTTCTGTTCAATTTTTTCTACTTTAAGAACATCACCTGGCTGAACTTTATATTGTTTTCCGCCGGTACGAATAACTGCGTACATTTCGAACCTCCAAATACCTCGAGAAGATTCGATTAATTGCCACTATGCTCCACCCTTGTCAATGCTTTTCCTTGGCCGCTGAGAGGTTAATTTTCCTCTAAAGCCAACTCGTGAGCCAATGGCCGACGAGGCGCGCGGAAGTACATCCTAGGGGACAACTCAAGTAAATCCGATAGTTTAGTCATATAGACGCACGCATATCGGTCAACTTGATAGGCAAAATAGCTCTCTTCGTTTCCTGCCCGCATGAGTTGGCCCCAGTGGGGATTGTATAAAGACTGCTGCTTTTTAATTAGGCTGCTTATTTGAGCATCTATGTCAGAGATCGTTTTTTGCAGCTCATTGGCCCGCGCCTCATCAATGGCTCCGGTATCAATTTTCTGAGTCATGATGACAGTCATCTCATCTTCAGAGGGCTCTTTTTGATCCATAAACTTTTCGATGTCATGGTTGATTGGAATCGCCTTTTCATCGGAAACAATCTCTTGAGCCAACTCCTCAATCACCATTGCAGTTCTCCAGTTACAATCCTTCTTCAAGCGAAGGATGTCCCCGTAGATGTGATCCCCCACATAGAGAATTTCATCCCCCTGAAGATTAAGGTCGGCCGTAAATTTGGCCGCATTGCCACCTTGGTAAATTCCAGGCCCTAATTTTGAATCAAAATTGGACATCAAACCTGTTTGCGCATCGATTTTCAGAAACCGATAATCACCATAGAAAAACTTAGGTTTCTGCGCAAAAGTCACAACTAATTCAAATAGGTCTTGCCATGTAGCATGGTCTTTCAAAAATGGATTAATCGCATAATCCAGAAGCAACTTCGAATAGTAAAAGTCCGAATTGGTTAAAATAAAGATCTTTTTGCCGTGTTTTTTGTAGGCTTCTAGCCCCCTGACAACAGACTCATCTTTTACAATGTACTTCTGGAGATCATCACGAACGATGTTCTTAATTGTGCCGTCACGGTGCCCCTCATCTAGAGCGCCAAGAACGTCGTCTGCAATCACTGCAAAATCAGGAAAATGCAAGTCTGTTCGACTATTCTTTAGATCCACCAACTGGGCAAATAATATGGCTAGTGAAATGGAAAAGGTGGTATCGACAGCCATATAGTCTGCATCACTCAAGTCAATGTATGTCGACTTATACATTTTTTGTTGAGTTTTGAAGTCAATCAAGTGCGATCCGTGATAGCTGGCACGAATGGCACAATGGCGATTTACTTTTAAAAGATTTCCTTTTTTACGATCAATCACCAATCCACGAATAGCCTGATCGAAATTGAAAGGGAGATCGCGCACGATCTCGGGGTACCCCTTGTTCGCAATCAACTTCTCTTTCATGATTGTGTGCGAGAGCTGCTCAAAAGCTTCCGAATTGTACCGAATCAGCGTGTGGTCCATATCCAGACCTATATATTTAATGCGTTTGAGATTGAGAGTTCTATTCACATAAACTTTAGTTCGCATTCTAGTTATTCTCCCTTTGAGGAAAAACCTCATACCAATACAACAATCCACCTTTGAGATTGTAAACTTCCGAAAAGCCACTTTGTGTTAGAAAGGCAGCAGCCTTTGCGGATCGCCACCCATTTCTACAAATAACAACAATGGGTTTTTCTCTGGGCAATTTTTGAACCTCATCCACCAATTCGATCAGCGGGATCTGGAGAGCACCAGGTAGCGCAGCAAGATTGCCTGCCGAGATTTCCTCGCGCATGCGCACATCAATGATTGTCATCTGATCCAAAACCTGATTCAACTCCTGAGGACCAATATCCCAAACCTGCTCAAAATGGATATTCTTCTCCCTTGCCAAAATATCCAAAAACATCCCTGCCTCCTTGCAAGTGTATTGGACCTATTCTATTGGGCCCTCTCTTATAGCGCAAGGAAGGGAATTTGACGCATAAAGCATTGCTGCGCTCCCTCAGATCAAACAATATCCGTAGTTTTCGGAGGTGCTTTATGTTTCAACTTAGCCAAGGCCGCTTTACGACTCAAGGCCACAAAGGAATTCCCGCAGGTCATTACGAAGAAGAACAGGGGCGCAAAGGTTTTTTTGGACCCGTATCCCATTTGATTAAAGCGAAGCCAAGCACCCGTTGGACCGAAATTGAAGGACCTCTCCGACCGCAATTGTTTGATTTGGTGAAAATGCCACAGAAACCCGAAGTTTGGCAGCGCCTACTCTACAATAACGACGTGGCCCTTTATAATTTTTGGACCACCCCTGCTACGGCGCACACTCAACAAGCGGTGCGGAATGCGGATGGAGAGACGCTCTACTTCTGTCACCAGGGATCGGGAAGCATTCTTACTGAATACGGACTTCTCAGTTTTGAAAAGGGCTCTTATATCTTGATGCCTAAATGTTTGATGCACACCATACTCCCATCAGATATTTGTCAGTTTCTGGTGGTTGAATCAAAAACAGGAATGTATCGAGAACCTGAACGAGGCATGGTCGGACGAAATGCTTTTTACGACCCAGCTTCTTTTGGCACACCCGATCTCGCGAAACGTGATCGAGTTCTGTCCGATCGCAATTTAAAGGTGACTCAAGTTTCCGTAAAACGTCTCGATCAAATCACTAACTTCAAATATGCCGATTGCGTCTACGATACTGTTGGCTGGAAGGGAGATTACTTTCCAGTAACTCTTCATGTACGTGATTTGATGCCAATGTTGAGCGCCCGAGTTCATTTGCCACCCAGTGCTCACACCACTTTCGCAGCGAATGGGTTTGTTGTTTGTACCTTTTTGCCGAGACCGCTTGAATCAGACGCTGATGCCCTCAAGGTGCCCTTCTACCACCAAAATATCGATTATGATGAAGTGCTTTTTTACCACGATGGAAATTTCTTCAGCCGCGATAATCTGCATGCAGGCATGATGAGCTTTCATCCAGCAGGGTTTCCGCACGGTCCCCACCCTAAAGCCGTTCAAAATATCAATACAAAAACTCATACCGATGAGTATGCTGTAATGATTGATACTTGGAACCCACTCTTTGTGGACGCACCCCTTCACCAAGTTGAAGTTCCTGAGTACTGGCAATCATGGATGAAGTAAATCGGACCAAGATGGGTCAGCACCTCAGCGATCAAGAGGCAATGACCCTCGCCATTCAAGCAGCAACCAAAGGCTTGGGTTTTGTCAGCCCAAATCCAGCCGTTGGCTGCGTTATTCTAGATCAAAAAAATTCTTTGATCTCAGTTGGGTATCACGAAAAGTACGGTGGACCCCATGCCGAGATTAATGCACTCCGCGGACTCACTCCCGAGCAATTAACGGGAGCCAGGGTTTTTGTGACTCTCGAACCCTGCGCCCATTATGGCAAAACACCTCCCTGTGCCGAAGCCCTCGCAAAACTTCCTATTTCAGAAGTTATTTTTGGCCTCTACGACCCAAATCCATTAGTCCAAGGCAAAGGTGCCGCCATAGTGCAGGCCGCAGGAATTAGAGCCACTCATTATAACCAATCATCGGACGCCCTCGAGAGAGTGTGTGAGCATTTTCTTAAAAACATGCGAACACAACTTCCTTTTGTTTCCCTCAAAATTGGTACAAGTCTCGATGGTAAAATTGCGCTAAAAAATGGCCAAAGCCAATGGATCACAGGATCTGAATCTCGCGAAGAAGCTCACCGCCTGCGAGCCCAACACGATGCCATGGTGGTCGGTGTTGGCACCTTTTTGCATGACAACCCATCACTGAATATTCGCCATCCGCAGTTTCCAGATAAAATCAATCGAGTGTGTGTGTTAGACCCACAGGGGCGCGGAGTCGCAGCCTTAGCGAGCTCGAAGCTCTATTCGCATCATCAACCTCAGGATATTTTCTGGGCCATCAGTGCAAAGGAACAGGACTCTCTTCGGGCACTCAAAGGACTGGGGGTTCAAACTCTTGAAGTTTCGACCATTGAAGGTTCTTCGATATTGAACCTTCAAGATCTATTAAAACAACTTTGGGCCCATAGCGTACGTTCTGTGCTTGTTGAAGGTGGTGGACATACGGTGAGTCATTTCATCAATCAAAAAATGGCCGATCGATTGTATTTATTTGTAGCTCCGCTCATCATCGGGGAGACAGGTGGCATAGGGTGGACTTCCCACCTCAATCGCATTGATTTCCTAAACAACAGCGTCAAAATGGGATCTTTTGAAATGTCTTCGATTGGGAAAGATTTACTTCTTACAAATCGGTTTTTGTGAGAGTTTCTTTCGTCAAATAGGAGGTTTTATGAGTGAAATCCATTTTGGCAGAGCAACCCACGAAATACGTTTTTATCGTTCCAACAAAGGTTATTTAGCTGGTGTTTGCCGTGGCTTAGCTGAATCCTTTAAGATGAATGCCACTCTTTTAAGAATTCTTTGGCTTGCTGCAGTGTGTTTCTATGGCTTTGGTCTAGGTCTCTACATTGTATTAGCCATTAGCTTGCCGCGCCAGGATCAGTTTGAAAAAGCCTTTAATCGCCGAATTCTGGGTGTCTGTGCTAAGCTCTCAAGGAAGATGAAATGGGAAGTAGGTGTTGTACGGAGTGCCGCCATACTTCTTGCTCTCGGCTCCTTCGGCTTTGCTATACTAGCGTACATCGTTTTGTATTTTAGCTTCGAAGAAGAGTCTTATAACTGAAAGGAAAATTATGGAAGACGACCGGAATCGTCTAATGGGCCCACTTAAGACAGGATGGAACTTGATCTTGGAGGGCATACTTGAACACAACGAAGATACACAAATTCTCAATGAAACCCATCAGGTCATCCACAGTAGCCTCGATGAACTCAACAACAATCTTCAGCAGTTAAGCCAGTACCGTCACCACTTGAACCGAAGACTCGAAAACATCAAACGAGAACTCGAGGCACTACAGGCCCGAGCTCTCGGCTTGCAGGGTGCAGATCGCATCTCGATTGATCATACAATTTTGAAGCTCGAAGAAGAAGGGTACGCACTACAAATTGAACTCGAAGGGCTAGAACATCGCCTGCGTAAAATTCGGGTACTCGAACGAGAAAAAATCGATCATCAGTCTGATAAACCAGCATGACTCACTAAATTGTAGGCACGCCATAAACCGTCTTTGACATTTCCGTAAAGCCTCAGACAAGCGGTGCTCGCCTACGGCTGCGCTCCGAACTCGTTTTCCGAAGATGTCAAAGACGGTTTATGGCGTGCCTACATTAAATTTTGACTGGCGAGAAAATTGCAGATCAATAGAAGCCAACAGCCATCTGTAAAAGACTGGATCTTGGGGTTTCTACTAATGACAATTGCTCGCCCTATAGTGAAAAAATCTCAGACCCCCTCAATGCCTAAGCAACTCTTAGCAACAGGACTGATTTTATTCTCAGGATTGGTCGTTTTTCTGATCATTGGATTTATTGCACCGAAATCATCTAGCTTGATTGATGCGGGTAAGGACTATGATACCACTAATACCGCGCTAACCACTGTCGTTCCGGAGATTCCTGGTTTGGGCGCGGCACTTTCGAATGCTAAGGATTCAGTAAAATCTCCGCCTCCTGCAATAAGTCTAGATCTGACTCGAGGCTTTATTCTGTCAAACCAAGATAAGAAGCTTCCACAGCAATTTGAGATCCCCGAGTCTCTTCGAAAGAGTGTCGCTGTGTGGTTTGATCTCTTTACCAAATATTCCAATGATTCCTGGGTTATCATTAGCTCCTCACCCTCGGCTGCTATCGTCGAAGAGTGGAGCAAAGAAAGGCTTTTTCGCAGGCTGGGCGAACCCTTGAATCAACAACGAATTCGCTTGTTTCTAAATGAACGTCTCCGCGATCTTAAAAAGAAGCCTGAGTATGGACGTCTTTTTATTCAAGCGGGTTTAAAAGAAGATTTTCTGCAAAATGCGAGATTGCAGCAGAAATGGCAGCCCATTATTGAGGAGATCTTTGAGGGTCAAAAACTCGACAAAGAATATGCCCGTTTTTTTCTGATTCCTAAAAATCGCAGCCGTGGTGAGAGGACCGCCCCTTGGACGGCACTTCAATCATCCATTGTTAACCAATATCTCCTTCAAACAGATTTTATTGATGAAACAAAATCTCCGGTGAAAATCGCAAGGGCTTTCGCCAACCATTTGAAGAGCGCAAAAACCGTGAAAATTCGCTGGAAAAATCACTTTAACAGCCCCACTGATCTTGATGCTGCGTTTTATGCGGCCCTCTATATTGAAGCCTATGCAGAGGAGCTGCAACTCAAGCTTAAAGAAGGAAGCCCCAGCCAAGGAATCAAAGCCTTTAAACTGGCCCGAGAAACGTCCGTAGAAAACTTAGTCAAAGATCTGAACCTAAGCCTTACAAGCTTCTTGATGAGCAACCCCGATCTGGTGGCAAAAAATCCCCAGATCGAATTACCAAAAGCTTATGTGTTTTTCGTAGAGGGGTCGCGGCCCAAACGCCGCCTCAATTAGTATTTAACCGATTCAGGCTTGATGACCGCCATCCCGCGCATGTACGGGGTCAAGACTTTCGGAACGACTATCGTGCCATCCTCTTGTTGGTAATTTTCGAAAATAGCCACGAGGGTTCTTCCCACGGCTAAGGCACTTCCATTCAGCGTGTGTACATACTGTGGTTTTCCTCCGCCTTTCGGTCGGTAGCGAATGTTGGCACGTCGAGCTTGAAAGTCTTCAAAATTTGAACATGAGCTGATCTCACGATAGGCATTTTGGCCTGGCAGCCAAACTTCAAGATCATAACACTTCGCTGCTCCAAAACTAATATCGCCTGTACACAACATGGAAACTCGATACGGAAGCTCCAGACGTTTCAAAATTTCTTCTGCATGGCCAGTGAGGCGTTCATGAGTCTCATAAGATTCATTGGGATGAGCGTAGGTCATTAACTCAACTTTATTGAATTGGTGCTGACGAATTAGCCCCTTGGTATCGCGACCATGGCTCCCCGCCTCTGAACGAAAACACGGTGAGTAGGCCACAAACGAAGCCGGCAGTTGCTCCTCTGACAACATTTCTTCGGCGAAGAAATTGGTCACGGGGACTTCGGCTGTCGGGATCAAAAAGTAATCGGTCCCTTCAAGATTAAAAAGATCTTGCTTAAATTTCGGCAAATTCCCAGTGCCGGTTAAACTTTTGCTGTTTACTATAAACGGCGGCAAAATTTCGTTATACCCATGCTCCTCTGTGTGTAAGTCTAACATGAAATTAATGAGAGCGCGTTCGAGCTGAGCGGCAGCCCCACGAAGATAGGTAAAGCGCGCACCAGTGACCTTACCCGCACGTTGAAAATCAATATTGCCTAAAGCTTCGCCTAGAACGTTATGCTCAAGCGGTTTGTAGGAGAATTTTCCTGGCTCACCGACCACACGTACAATTTTATTATCGTTTTCTGAAGCACCAATCGGCACTGACGAATGACATTTGTTTGGAATCACCAAAGCCATTTGCATCACTTCAGCATCGGCTTCTGCCGCTGCGGCTTCCATGTCCTTGATCTCTTTGGAAAGAGTCTGCATTTGTGCGATAAGCTCAGTGGCGTCTTCACCTTTACGCTTCATCATCGCAATCTCTTGTGAAAATTTATTGAGATTGGATTTTGATTCTTCTGCTTTAGAGATTAGTTCTTTTCGTTTCTTATTGAGATCCAAGAGTTGATCGACAATCGAGTCATCCGCGCCACGACTACGCAAGGAAGCTTTGTACTCATCGTAATAGCTTGGTCCCCCTTCTGATTTTTTTTCCAACAATTTAACGTCGATCATAAATGACTACCCCCATATATTAGAGCACTAACTTGAGGGTATTAGAATTATCCGGAAATCGAGCGAAAATCCATTAATAATGGCGAAACCATCCTAAAATCACCCCGGGGCGATAACGACATACATGCGAATCAGCAATGCTGCCAGAATACACAGCAAATCAAAAATTAGTAGGCCGATTCCACCCCACATTTTGGTGATTCTGTAGAATGCACTTGCCACCGTTAAAATCACAAACCAAAAAAGAATGGGGCCATATTGAAAAACCTCTTGGCCCGCTAGCGCAAACGTTAATCCCAGAATCAAGCCGGATAGAATCTTGCAGCTCAGAAGAAAAAAGTTCTGTGCTCCCACTTTCGCATGATTGCCCATGTGAATGGCCTTACTATTAATACTATCCATGATCCCCATACGTAACCCCATGTTTCAGTTGAATCTATATTAGCGCATAGATAACTGACTCATCAAAGCTTCAATTTCAGTTTTGTCCACTGCATTGGGAGAAAGGGCCAGGTATTTTTCATAAGCTTTCAAAGCAGCCTCTTTTTCACCTTGGACCTGGTAAAGAGCCCCACGCTCTTTGTAAAGCTCCGCGTAACCAGACTCTTTCTCGGCAGCGATGTCGAGCATCGACTGAGCCACGTCATAGCTCCCTGAAAGTCGATAGCAGCGAGCGAGCTTCACATAATTATCTCCGCCTTGAGGTTTAATCTTAATAGCCTGTTGATATTCAGTCGTACATTGGGTGTATTTGCGGGTGAC
>JBILOD010000070.1:0-11065 GCA_044374645.1 Pseudobdellovibrionaceae bacterium
TGAAAGATCGACAGCACTTTCTCAGACGTGGTGGCTTTTAGCGACGATGCCTACGTTTGTACTATACACTGGTCAACGTCTGATCGAAGTGGCTCCCAAGGCAACACTGTCCGATGTTTTAGCGGCTACCGACGACCCTGCAGAGACTCAGTCGCCTCCACGTTCATCTCCAAATTCAACGCCGAAGATTAAGCCCAAGGGAATACCAAAAGGGCACCCAAATGGAAAACCATCAACGGGACTCTGGAATATCCTAATGCCAAAAGCTGAGGCTCAGTTTTTCACTCCAGAGTATCAGACGCAGATCGATGAGCAGCGAAAGCAAAAAGCTAAAGAACAAACCGACTTATGGCAAAAAATTCTCATTGCGGCGCTGTTGTCAGGCGGCGGATTCATGGCGGTTGGCTACTTGTGGGCCAACTATTCTCATCATATTGATCCTTCGTTTGGAATTCAGGGGAAAGAAAATTTAAGAAAAGAAAAAGAACTGGCAAAAGTACAATTTCCAGAGATTGAGCAGGTTTTGTTTGCTAACGATGCGCCACTTAGTCACTTTACCTGTGAGAGTAGTGACAAATCTTCACGCCTCACGAAGATCATTTTTATGGAGCAAGGTAAAACTGAAGTGAAATTCGACTTTGAAGATCAACCCGTTGATTTGGAAACCAACAGTAAGAGTCCGACAACTTATACTGAGCGTATTAACAAAGCTGAAGACTGTTGCCAGAATTATCCCTGTGGGAAGTGGTTGGACCAACGGCTTCGTGGGGAGACTCCTGATTTTGAGAAAACAACTTCAGAGAAAAACAGTGAAAAGGGAAGCCGTTAGTTGTGACTTTTAAATTAGTATTATCATTAAATACAAAATATGGGGGAATGTTCAATGGACTATGAACAGGAATATCAGGGGTACAGTCGTAAAAAATATTCGCTTATGGTCTTTCCTCGATTTCAATTTAAAATCATTGGTTTGGCTTTTGCCTCATCGACAGGCACGGTTGCTATTGCGAGTTGGGCGTTTTATTATCTGATTGATCGTCAATTCAGTCGCATATTGGAGAAGGTTCCGATGTCTCCCGACGCAAAGACAGAGATGCTCAGCAATTTAACTCTAAGCTTTGGGTATCTTTTTGTTTTATGTGGTGCCTTCGCGGTGCTGATGATTGGTTTTTCTGGGTTTTTTTCTCACAGGATTGCTGGCCCAATTTATCAAATCAATAAGGTAGTAGATCAGTTTATGGAGGGGCAGACGGAAGCTAGGATTTTTCTTCGTAAAGGCGATGAATTTTTGTTTTTAGGCGATAAAATCAATTATATTTTAGGGTTGGCAGAAACGGCGAAAAACGCTGGCGTTAGTTCAGCGAATGCTGTGATATCCAAGGGTCAAGTCAGTAAAACCAAGATCAGCTAGGTCTTACTGAGGGCGGTTTTTTTAATTCATGCACGAATCCGGGGCTTTCATCGAATCTCTCACGGGAGGCCGCGCGCCTCTGGCCAGTCCTGCGTCCTCCTGCCTTAATGGCTCAAAAAATTCTAAAAACGGCTGGTTCTGTTGGCACGGAGTCGGCCAAATCCCTTTGCGCTTGCTCTAAGAGGATGTCGAAGGTGATGCGAAGTTCTTGAAGATAGTCTTCAAAGAAGCCGATCACCGGTTTTCTGCCTACGTTGAAATCCAATTGATGAAGTCCAAAACCCGAAAGTTCGCTGAGGCGTGAAAAATCCACAAATCGATCCGGATGGGTTAGCGAACGTCCACGCAGGGTGATTGCATCGGCGTGATGACCTTTTCCGCAGCAGAGAAAAAAACGAAGTTCTAAATTTAATGAGTGATTGATGTAGGTGAGCGTCAGTGATTCTGAAGACACCAAATCCCCGCTATCTTCCTGGGGCTCGATGATTTCAGAGGCAGTAAATCCTTTGGGCGTCAAGAAGGCGTTTGAAAACTCCATAACTTGCTTAATAGCGGCATTGAAAACAATAGCTTCTTTGAACATATCAACCCTCCTCATGATCCACTCTATCGCCCTGCTAGCTTCTATCCTCCTGAGACACCCACTGAAAAGCAATGGATAAATCGCAACGAGTAAAACGCAGTGAGGAATTCGCGTTGACTCTACTCTTGGCCCTCTGTTAGCTCCATAAGTATGGCCATTGAAATTTTACCTTCAGAAGTCGTCGATCAAATTGCTGCTGGCGAGGTGGTGGAACGCCCCTCCCACATGGTGAAAGAACTTGTGGAAAACAGCTTGGATGCCGGGGCCACAGAGATCGCTGTGGATTTCTCGCAAGGTGGACGATTTGTGCGCGTGACTGATAATGGGTCAGGAATCAGTCCACAGGATTTGCCCAAAGCGTTTTTGCGCTTTGCTACGAGTAAAATTAAGATCTCTGAAGACCTTTGGAAACTCACCAGTTTTGGTTTTCGCGGTGAGGCCTTGGCTTCCATTTCTTCGGTCAGTAAGGTGACGATATTTTCGTCCCGAGATTCCACGGGGAGTGGCTTTCGCATTACTAGTCAGTTTGGAACCATGTCTAAATTGGAGCCGGTGAGTCGTTCTCAGGGAACCACAATCATTATCGAAGAACTCTTTCAAAATGTTCCTGCACGTCTGAAATTTATGAAGGGCGACGCTGCCGAGGCGGGACAAATTAAGCAGGTTTTAAAGGCCATGGCGATGGCCAATCCGCAAGTAGAGTTCCGTGTCCTGCAAGATGGTAAGCTCATATTCTATTGGCCAGCGACGGCCTCCCAGAAGGAACGGATTGAAGCGGTGCTCGACATTCACCCCCTATATGAGGGCACGGCGAGCCGTGGACGGGTGACTGCACGGGCTTTTTTTAGTGATCCACATCAAGTGAGTCGAGTGTCAAAGAGCTTGTGGTTCTTTGCACAAAATCGTTATGTTCAAGATCGTTCATTGCAGGCCGCTGTGATGGAAGCCTATCGTAATTTGCTCATGCACGGTGAGTATCCCTATGCTGTTTGCTTTCTTGATACAGATCCCTCTGATATTGATGTCAACATTCACCCCACTAAATCTCAGGTGAAATTTGTTAACCCCCAGGAAGCGTTTCGGGCCGTGCAAGCGGCGATTCGTGGAGTTTTGGAGCAGGCTCCTTGGTTGCAACAAAATCCTGAGACTTCCATTGGAGTGGGTGAGGTGCCATCGGTAGGATTTTCCTATCAAGATCAAACTCGCACAAGTCTGTCGACTCATTCATTTCAGGCAGGCACACCTCAGGGGTCAGCGTCGTCCGCAACATCATTGGAGGCCCCATTGGCGAATCCAATGGCAAAAAGCTTCGTCTCTGCACCAATTCAACCGGTGAATTTGGAGTTTTCTGATGAGGCATTCAAAACCACGCAGTTTCGCACGAAGGCCGACATTAAGACTGAACTTCTGGGTGGTGACAGGATCGAAGGTCACACGCTCGAGGGATCCTTCGAGGGACACTTCGAGGGACAGAGCCCGGCCGACACAGTACTCATTCTCTCTCCATTGGAAACAACAGGTCCCACGAATGAGCGCAGCTATGTGGAGAAAGGTAAGAACTCCAGTGAAAAGAATTCGCCTCCCCTCATTAGGCATTGGAGCTTACTCCAAGTCATTGGGCAAGCGGGCCTTACTTATGTTGTTTGTCAGAGCGAAAAAGGGATTGTGTTGATTGATCAGCACGCAGCTCATGAACGAGTGGCGTTTGAGCGCCTTATGAATGCATGGCGGGGAAAGAAGATCGAAGTGCAAGATTTTCTGTTTCCGCTCTCGATTGATTTGAATGAAGAAAAGGTCGAAGCCTTGCGGGCACACTTTGGTGAACTTGAAAAACTCGGAATCGAAATCGAGGAGCTGGGGCCCACCACCCTCGGAGTCAAATCCGCTCCCGCCATTCTAAAAGATCGGGTTTTAGTCGAAGAAATTGAACGCTTTGCCAATGAAATTTTAGATTGGGGGGACTCCCCCTTATTAGAAAAAGCCATGGGAGACATTTGCGCCCGAATGGCCTGTCATTCAGTCCTGCGGGCGGGGCAAAGTTTATCGGTTCCAGAAATGGCTCGCCTTCTCGAAGAAATGGATGAATATCCGCTTTCCTCTTTTTGTCCACATGGTCGGCCAGTCAGTGTGACCTATTCCTGGCCTGAACTTGAAAAAGATTTTGGCCGCCGTCTATGAATGTCACTTTTGTGGTTGGGCCTACCGCCTCCGGAAAATCAGAATTGGCTTTGCGATTGGCCGAGGCGCACAATGGGGTCATTGTAAATTGCGATAGTGTTCAAGTATACGCCCATGTGCAGATTGGGGCGGCGAAACCATCCGTAGAAGATTTAAAACGCGTACCTCATTATTTGTATGGCTATGTGTTGCCGCCCGATGAGTCTACTGCTGGAACCCATCGGCGTCAGGTCATGGATCTCTTGAGTTCTCTCGAAGCCCAAGGGGTTTCTGACGTGTATTTGGTGGGAGGGACTGGATTCTATTTTCAGGCCATTGAAAAAGGTATGTTCAGTGTGGAGAAAGTTGACCCAGCGATCGCCGCTCAGTTGATGGTCGAGGCGGGGACCGCAGAAGGGTTGTTGCGGTTGCACCGTGAACTTGAGAACGCCGACCCGGCGAGTGCGGAACGCATTCATCGGAACGATCAGTATCGCATCGTTCGCGCTTTAGAGATTGTTCGCGGTACGGGGCGCAGACCGAGTGATTTGTTGCAAGAAAAACAAACTGGTATTGAGCCTTTTCCGTATCCCTTGCGTAAACTCGGTGTGCACTGGGAACGGTCCGAGTTGCACACTCGCATTCATCGACGAGTGAAACAAATGTTAAAGCAAGGTTTTATCGACGAAGTTGTTTCGCTAAATAAAATGAATTTGCAGAATTGGGCCCCAATGCAGAGCGTGGGATACAAAGAAGTGCAACAATATCTGGTGGGCGAAATCAAAACTCATGATGCGCTCGAGGAAAAGATTCTGATTAGCACACGTCAGCTCGCCAAACGCCAGGTCACTTGGTTTCGCCGTGATGCTGAAATTGATTGGGTTTCTCTGTAAGGCCATTGTTCAGATAGCTAGTCGGTGTCGCGAAATTGAAAAAATACTTCGTTGCCTTGCTCAAATCTCGCTTCGACGTACAGGAAGTACGCCTACGTTCGATTTGAGCTGCGGACGCCTCGTCTTTTTTCAATTTGGCGGCACCGAAAGTAATTTCGCGACAGCGACTAGCTATAAGTAGATTCAGATGAAAAACTCTAACGTTGGCCTTGTTATCGCTCCCTCACTCACTTAAGCGGGCGATGTATTTCTCACTGATTGCTGACAGTCTTTCTGTAATAGTTTTCAAGATTCAAAAGAAACTTTTCCAAATCGCTCGGTGGACGAGCCTGTCGCAGAATATACGCCAATGGAATTGACCTTTGAATTTCACCAATTTGACCATCGACATCATCGGGACGCAATAGATATTTAGAACGTTCCATGCTGAGAAATGGTTCTAATATCGGCTGTAAAAAACGATGCGTTTTTTCATAGGATTCGTCAGAAACTCCTAGTTTTGAAGCCAGCCGTCCGAGCCAATGCTTAGGTTTCTCTGGGCGGTCGTGGATAGCGGCATATTCTTGGAGTATGGCTTTTACTTTTTCAGTGCTAAGGACGGGATTTTTCTCCAATTCTCGAGCAAATGTCACAAGGAGGTTATGATTGACGTCAATTATCTTGTCTACTTCTTGATAGAGGCGTCTATAAGCCAATTTATATCCCTCAGGCGTATCACTCATCATCGCATACAGAATGTCTGAAGAGACTGGACTACTCACATTAAAACCCATGCTTTCGTTTTCTAATAAATTATCATTCCACTGAATCTGAGCAATATCAGCAGTCTCTTTCATCGAAGTCACAATCCGTTTGAGTATGCTCATTACGGCTTTCTGTGTTTCTGCTGAACTTGGAATTTCATTGTAGTAGGCCTCTCGATTCAACTTGAGATTGGCCAGCTCGCCGGCCAGCATTGACAAAGCGAATCTAAAGTTCACTAGTTGGCTTGGTGCAGTAGGTTGATTCCAAATTTGGGCCACATTAAAATCAGACTGTAATTGAATCTCTTTGGGCGGAGAACGAAACAGATACATTCCCGCCACTAGCTGCGCTGAGGTTCTTACAATAATTGCTTCTTGGTCTGCCTTTGGTAGTTGCTTAAAGGGTTTGACCAGTGCATTCACTTCAATGACGTTTCGCGCAAGGGCTTTATCTCCGGCGCGCGCTTCAATCACGATGTCAGTGGAATCTGGGGTAAAGTAAACGATCAACGAATTGACCTTCTTTAATCCGGAGTGTTGATCCAGCGCTGATTTGACAGTGAATGCGAGCATTTGATCAAAGGCCGGCAATGTTCGATTGAGCTGGTTAAAAAACTCCCTTGGATTTCCAAGTGGATTGACGATGTATCGATGCAGGAAGGCGACAAAGCTAGGGTCGAAGTGTATATTCTGTACACGTTGCCCAGTGAGTTTTTCAATAATTGAGTTAACTGAACCATTGATCGAATTCTGGTAATTCAACACTAAGGCTTCCCATTGTTTTTGATTAAAATGGGGAATGTATTGAGTGAGTCTCAGACCTAAGCGAGAGAGTAAAGCTTGATTTATGTCTCCAAAAATGAATTTATAAAACTCAACAATTCGCTCAAATGATGCCAGGTTTTTTCCAGTATCATGGACTTGGTTGGGTTCAAGCACTCCTTGCCCAAGAGTGGCTAAAGTTAAGTCAATGATGTTATTAGGATTTCCTACAAAGACAATGATCAAATTATGAAATGTGAGTGAATTGGAGGATTCAGTTAAATTACTTGAAAGTTCTTGAAAGGATCTTAATAGAAAGACAGTGTCATTGGTTAGCAAATCAAAAAAATCCTCGGGCCTATGATATACGAAAGGATTACTTTTGACCTGTAGGTCGGCTTCGTCAAATTCGATTTTCTTATTTATTTCGCGGACTAACTCCTGGCCTAACTCAGGCCATTGATCAAACGAAAATTTGATATATTCGTAGACCATAAATTCTCTGATTTTCCTTTTATAGGCGGCAGTTACTTGCGGAAATGACTTCCTATAGATCTCATATTGCTTTAGCTCGGCTTCAGTCATCTCTGACTCCGGTTTCGATCCGTCAAAAAACGCTCTATAATCTAGATACTGTCTTTTCTCAGAAGTCCCATTCAGATTCCGTAAGGCTTCCATAAGCCGCGGCACCATAGCTCGGTCTTTACCACTGACTTGCCCAGTACCAAGAATAGACCAAAGTAAGTTGATAAAAATCTTTTTCTTAAACTGACGATCTCTCCGCAATGAAGCGTTGATTTGCTCTTCCTGGGGCAGATTCGATACTTTATCATTGGTTTCATTACTTGAATTTGGAAGTTCTTTTTTTAGGGACAACTCATCGATGTAGTTTTGGATTTCATCAAAAACAACAATATTTAGTTTGCCCGGATTAGCCTTGTCGTGAAGGTTCAAAAGCTGTGTAACATCTGGAGCAGCGCCTGAAGTCTCTGGTGTTGGCATAATGGGACTATAGCCCATTTCAATGTCATGACTTTTTAACTCGCTGATGATTTCGGTGAGGATTGTCGTTTTTCCAATACCTGGAGGACCCAATAAATGAAATGCGACCGGAATCGGTTTAGTTCCTAATTTAATAGAAATCACGTGGTTGAAGAATGAATCGATGAAGTCTGAAAAACTAGGGTGCTTGGCTTTAATGACGGCTCGAGCGCTCTGGATTTTCTTCATCAATACGTAATTTTGTTCAAGGACCATTTTAATATCGGAATCGATGTTTCCCTGGACTCGGTCTTCTAGAGCTTTTTGGCAGGCAGTCACATCAGCACCTTTGGGCGATCTCTTTCGTCGTGCCTTAGTCGGAGAGTCGTCGGTGCTGGACCATCCGGAATGGCCCACAAGAAGAGAGAAAATCATCAGACCAAAAAAGAGACGGAAAATATTTTGTCGGAGCATGGCATCTTCTCACAGTAAAAATGGTTCGGGAAATCTATCTACTAAAGAGGCCATAAGTATACTAGGGGATTGGTCGATCTTATCAGCTCTGACATCTTCGAGGAGCGCTGATTGAGTCTCATCTAAAGAACCCCCACCTTCAGGGGAGAAATTGAAATCGACTTTCCATTCCATTAAAATACTAATGGCTTCTTTGAATGAACGTGGATATGCGAATTTGGTGCCATTCGTTTTTTCGAAACAGTTTCCATTTAGGCTGGTTTTATTCGCTGGAATCAAATAAAACCGATTTGGTGCCCGAGGTTTCAGCTTCATGTTCAATAAAAAAAATCTGGCCTTCAAAATTTGCTCGTCGACGCAAAAAGCGTCACCCAAAAAAACTCTTTTAGACTCTTCTAAAATTTTCTAAAACGCTCTCTTATTGGGTGTCCTGTCCGAGTAACCCCAAAGAATTCCCATAAAGCGGTTGTCAGCGTACAGTAAAAAAGATAGATCTAATGATCTATGATTCATTTTGCAAAAGTCACTAAACAGTATGGTCCTCGCATTCTGTACAGGAATGCTTCGTTTCAAATTAACGCTGGAGAGAAAATTGGATTGGTGGGGCCGAATGGCGCCGGTAAAACTACGATCTTCCGAATCCTCACTGGAGAGGAAGGAATTGACGGCGGCACTGTGTCGAAACCTGATCGCGTGGTGGTGGGTTATTTCTCTCAAAATATTGAAGAAATGTCGGGAAAATCGATCATTCAAGAAGTGCTCACAGCCAACCCCGAGTTTCCGCGTTTGCAAAAACGCATTCGTGAGATTGAAGCGATTTTGGAAACATCGGCAGAGACTCCGATCAGTGATGATGAAATGACCAAAATTCTTGAAGAGTATGGGGATGCGCAGGCAGAGTTTGAGCGCCTTGGTGGGTATGACATTGAAGCGCGTGCGGCGGAGATCCTAACGGGATTGGGGTTCCCACCCGAAGATCATCAACGTCCCACGGATAGTTATTCGGGTGGCTGGAAAATGCGCATTGCTTTGGCAAAGATGCTTTTGCTCAATCCTGATGTTTTGCTGATGGATGAGCCGACAAACCACCTGGATATGGAGTCTATCATTTGGCTCGAGGAATGGTTGGCGAATTTTAAAGGAGCTTTGTTGATGACAAGCCACGATCGCGATTTTATGAATCGTCTCGTTGGCAAGATTGTTGAGGTCGCTCATCAAACAGTTACTGTTTATGGTGGCAATTATGATTTTTATGATCGCGAACGTCAAATTCGGCGGGAACAATTGATTGCGGCGGCTCGTCGTCAGGATGAAATGCTGGCAAAGGAAGAGGAATTTATTGCTCGTTTTGCGGCTCGTGCGTCTCACGCTGCGCAAGTGCAATCGCGCGTGAAGAAAATTGAAAAAATTGATCGTATTGAGGTGCCGACAGAAGAGAGTGTGATTAAGTTTGAATGGCCAGAGCCGCCAAGAGGCGGTGACGAAGTCCTCAAACTTGAAGGTCTTGCGAAAATCTATAAAAAAGAAAATGGCGATGAAAAATTAGTGTTTCGAAACGCACAAGGATTAGTGAAACGGTTGGATCGTGTTGCCGTTGTGGGTGTGAATGGAGCCGGTAAATCGACTCTCTTAAAGATTATTGCCGGGCATACTGAGCCTACTGAAGGCGCCGCAAGTTTAGGCGGCTCGATTAAGATGGCTTATTTTTCACAGAACTCACTCGATGTTCTTGATCCAAAGTCCACGATCATTGAAGAGGTGCAACGCCGAATTCCAATGGCGGGTCTTGGCACAATCCGGAGCCTTTTGGGGGCATTTAAGTTTTCTGGCGAAGAAGTGGACAAGAAAATCGAAATCCTTTCGGGCGGAGAAAAGAGTCGCGTTGTCCTGGCTTGTTTGTTGGCCCAAGCGCCTAATTTGTTAGTGTTAGATGAACCAACCAATCATTTGGATATGGCCTCGCGTGAGGTTTTGCTCGAAGCCATTAAGGAATTTCCTGGAACCGTAATTATCGTGAGTCACGATCGGTATTTTTTGCGGGAGATTACGACTAAGGTCTTTGAATTGGATAAAAACCAGCTAGAAGTGATTGAAGGGGATTGGTCGTATTATCAAAGTAAACGTCAGGGAATGTCAGTCCGTTAAGTTAAAGTAACGGGGAACTTACGGGGACCGCTCCACTTTGGCGGTGCGAAAAGGCTTTCTTTCGGAGGGGGTCTGTGCTCTGCTTTGTCCACTTTAAGTGAGGTGCAGTTGTGGCTAAGACATCTATGAAGAAAAATATCAAAAAAGCTTCCCAAAAAACAACGAAGAAAGTGAATACATCAGCTCTCAAAAAAAACAGCAAGCCTGCAACTAAAAAGGCTTCCAAAAAAACCGTTCAAAAACCATCGGCAAAGAAAGTGATGATTGCAATGACGACTAAAGTGTCCAAAGAAAAAACGACAACGGGAGTTGATCCTTTCGTCGGTAAACCCCTGGATTCCATTCAATTGCCCATGACGGGTGGAAAAAGCTTCGATATTAAAGAGTATGCCGGAAAGAAAGTGGTTCTTTATTTTTACCCTAAAGATATGACTCCTGGCTGCACCATCGAAGGTCATGAATTCACCGCTCTGGTTCCAGAGTTCAAAAAACTCAATACTGTGATTCTAGGGATATCTAAAGATTCCGTTGATAAACATGAAAAGTTTATTAACAAAGAAAACTATAAAATCGATCTAGTCAGTGATGAGCGTGGGACTGCTTGTCAGTGGTTTGATGTGATTAAAGAGAAAAACATGTATGGCAAAAAAGTGATGGGCATTGAACGAAGCACTTTCTTAATTGGTGAAGATGGAAAAATTCAAAAAGTGTGGCGCAAAGTGAAAGCCGAAGGGCATGCAGCAGAGGTATTGGAATTTCTTAAACTTAAATGAAAATGCCAAAAGATAGTCACTGGCTCCCCAGTTAATTAACGTTTCAGGGCCTTGGGATCGATAGCGGCTTGTAGGCCATCACCAATGTAGTTGAAGCTAATAGTGGTAGCAATAATCAATAAACCAGGCAGGATCGCCAGGCC
>JBILOD010000506.1:0-3233 GCA_044374645.1 Pseudobdellovibrionaceae bacterium
CTTTAAAAACCTATGGAGAAATCCACGCAGAACCATTGTAACCGGAGTTGCTTTGGCCACGGGTTTTGCTGGCCTAAGCCTTTTTAACGGGTCTGTTCATAGAATTGAAAGAGCTCTCGCTGTGGGTTCTATCTATTTGAGCCACACGGGCCACGTCGCCATTATGAAAAAAGATTGGATCGAAAAAGGGTTATCTAAACCAAAAAACTTTTCTTTGTCGCAAGCCCAACAAAATAAGCTACAGGATTTTCTTAAACCTTATGAGAAAGATATTGATTTCTCCGCCCCACTTTTTTTGGGAGTGGGTCTTATCAGTAATGGCTGTCGGAGTGTCCCTTTCTACTTAACTGGCCTACCTCCCGAATTGAAAAAATGGATTAGGGCCAATCCAGAATATAATCGGTGGACTACAAAATCGGATAAAACCTTTTTGGGTCGCAGTTTCGATGCTTTTAGTCGTGACGAAATGCCATTAATGGTCACCGAAAATCTCGCCAGACTTCTCAATAAAAACTCCATCTATACCTCTCCGGCGTCTTTACCACCCTTGTATTTAACGGACTGTAGTTCAATCGCTGGAAAGGCTCAAGCGAGCGCTGATCCCTCCGTCCAACTGATGACGAAAACACTCGATGGAGGTATTACCGCCATTGATGCCAATGTCGTTGGACATTTCACCTATGGTTTTGCCTTTTTGGATGACATGGGTTTGCAGGGGCCGCTCTCTCTGGCACAAAAACTCTATGACACCGATGCTATATCGCGCCTTGTTCTCTACCTGCGCGACGCCAAACTTATCTCTGAATGGAAGAAACAAGTTTTGCCGGCGTTCGAACGGCAGTTTCCTGATCTGGAAATGATTTTTTACGACAATCAACGCATCAGCCCCTTTTATGTCGGAACGGCCAGTTTTCTCGATAGTCTCTCGTTCTTTTTTGTGGTCATTGCAGGGTTAGCGATTGCCCTAGCCATTATCAACTCCTTGACTATAAATATTATGGAACGTTCAAAGGAGATTGGTACCCTTCGGGCGCTGGGCTTTAATGAATCACAAATGGCCTGGCTCTTTGGTCGAGAAATGACTCTTTTAACTCTGGCCAGCCTGGTCTCCGGCATCTTACTCACGAAACTTCTTGCTGTCCTGATCAACCGCACCAATATCCAATTCGAACCACCGGGTTCATCAGGCTCAATTCAATTGGAAATTGCGCTCGATCCCCGTTTTCAATTTTTGGCTTTTATCGCTCTTAGCCTTTTGGTTGCTGGGATGAGCTTTTGGCTTTCAAAACGCAGAATCAAAACAAACATTGCTCATCTGCTGATAGAAACTTAAATTTTAACAAAGGAGAGCCCAAATGGGAACACGAATTCTAACCCTCTTATCCTTCAGTTTTCTCACTCAATGGAGCCATGCTGAGACTGTCGATGTGCAAAAGATTCTGGAGTATTCTGATCGTACCCGCGGAGGCATCAAAGAGGGGCTCGAATGGAATGTAAAGTTAAATTCCGTTGAAGATGGCGAAACAACGGAGCGAGAGTTTTTTGTTAAAAATAAGATTGATGACGCCTATGTTGAAAGCAAAGCCCCTCAAAAATTCAAGGGTGAAGTATTTTTGTTTAATGGGAGAACCATTTGGTTTTTTAAAACTGGTTTGCGTAAGCCTGTCGCGATCTCCGCTCGTCAAAAACTGAGTGGCGTTGCGTCCAATGGTGATATTGCATCCACCAATTATGTTCGCGACTATACCGGCACCTTTGTAAAACTTGAAAACTTGAACAACGAAGAGTGCCTTTTGCTCCACTTAAAATCAAAAGCTGATGACACCACCTATGATCAGATCAATTATTGGGTTTCAAAGAAAACTGGTCTAGCATTGAAAGCCGACTTTTTGTCCTTAGATGGCAAAATGCTTAAGTCAGCCTATTTCACCTATAAGAATCAAATCACCTACAAAGGCAAAACGTTTCCTTTTGTGAGCGAAATGAAAATTGTAGGAGGAAAGAACAGTAAAAACCAGAGTACACTCGCCTACTCTGCACCTAAAGTGAAGAACCACCCGGACTCCCTTTTTAACGTTAACAATCTTCTGAGGTAAGTGTGTCCTCATTTATTTTGTTTGTTCGAATCGCTCTTCGCAATGCCCTCGCTTATTGGCGACAAAGTTTGGCTGCGATTATTTCTGTCGTTGCTGGCTTTGTGGCTTTTGTTATTTTTGAAGGATACCTTCAAGACATTTACCACACTTACACGAACTTTAACGAGCGTTTAGAAATGTATGGCGATGCCATCATCGAACAAAAAGGCGCTTATGAGGTGGATGGTCGCTCAGACCCTTGGCTCTTTGCGTTGAATCATAGCGATCAGGAATTAATCCAAACCTTCCTACAAAAGAATCGGTTACAAATTGAGGCCACCTCTCGATTTTTAAATGTATCTGGCAGTGTTGACACATCAAATACCTCTTTGGTGTTCCAAGGGATTGCCTACGAAGCCAAGGCTGCCGCTGAACTCCGTGGATCATGGCGCTGGGACACTTATTGGGGAAAACCTATTCATGTGTCGCAGCGACCGAAGCAGCAAATGGTCGTGGGAATGCGACTCGCCCAAAAGTTAGGATGTTTACCCGATCAGATCAACGGTCTTGATCGTTATTTTTTAGATTTAAAACGTCACCCACAATATCGCCCATTTGCCTGTGAAAACGAAGAATTTCAACTCACCGCTATGACTGAAAAGGGACAAATCAATGCGATTGATTTGTCCGTCTCCGGAATTCAAGATAAAGGCTTTCTTGAATTGGATTCCCGTTATGTTGTTTTGCCCTTAGAAGCTGCTCAACGCCTCTTTAATACGGATAAGGTGAGTTATATATCCGTTAAATTCAAACCAGGGGCGCAAAAAAATAAACTTATCGACGACTTCAACCAATTTGTGCAGGGAGTAAATCCTAATATTCATATGATTCCTTGGACTCAACATTTCTTCGGGACACTTTATAACAAGACCATCAATTTGCTCGATGTCATTCGAAACTTTCTAATCTCCATTATTGTGTTTGTCGGCTCCATGTCGGTTTTTAATACACTTGTTAAGCTTGTTAAAGAACGAACTCAAGAAATCGGGATGCTGCGAAGTTTGGGTTTTCGACCGAAACAAATCCGTCAGCTCTTTCTAATGGAAGCTGTTTTTCTCAGTTGGCTCGGATGTTGTTTAGGTTCAGCGATTGCTCTCT
>JBILOD010000507.1:0-3224 GCA_044374645.1 Pseudobdellovibrionaceae bacterium
AGCCTCCGAGACCCCAGAGAGGAGCGTGGTTTGTAAAGTCATATAGCTAAAATTCTGAAGAAGCCCTTTGTCATGAGCCACTTCGTTTATAAACTCTTTTGTGGAGTTCACGGGATGGTCGAGTACCAGCGGAGCATCTGAAAACTTCCAATAGCCCCGGCTATAGGATTCAACCGCCAATTGAATAGTTTGAGCAGTTGCTATGTAACCTCGACGCTCCCAACTGGACTCAAGAGACGAACGCATAAATCCACCCAAGTTTTTGAGCGATCGGGTGAAAAAACGATCGCGGGTGAGCCAGGCAATGGCTTCACTTTCGGTCGTAAAGCGCCACAAAGAAGAGGGAACTAAACTGACTCTCGTGGCCCCCTGCACTGGAATCCATTTTGGCATCCTAGCACCCAAGCGAGCACTCCAGCGTTTTTGCACTTCAATAGTTGAACGTAAAGACTTTTTGATCGAAGCGATGGTCTCTGTGCTCAGTGCCTTCGCCACAAGAAAACGAATCCCTTTAAAAGCGGCAGCTCCCCCAAGAAAGAGGGCCAAATCTCCCATGATGCGCTTGTGACGATCTTCAATGCGCGAATTCGTCCATCGTTCCAAAAGGCGCTGCCATCCCAAGGAACTCACCTGGCGAAGCTGCTCGACCAATACTTCATCCTCTTCGGTCGCCTGCATATCTCGAATGCGATAATCCAGATCATAAAGATCAATTTGTATGCGCTCGAGTTCTTTTGTTTCTTGAATCTCCCCTTCAATTGTTACAAACAGTTCAGAGAGTAATTCTCTCGCCACCAATGTGGCGATCCAGCGAGACTCATCGAGTGACTGCTCCTGCAAAATCTTCCGAACGACCGGCCAAGCATCCTTAGAGTCCGTCGGACGCTGAAACGTCTTTATGATCGCACCTTCATTATAAAACCAAGTATCCAATAGACCATCACCGTTAATGTCTCGCCCCCTTAAAACCAACAAATGCGTATCCGCCGCCAACCAGTGGGCCTCGGCCAAATAGACTTCTAGTTCTTGTTCGCCATTGGAATTGAGAAAGTATTGGAGATGATACCGGGTCGAGGAGAATCCATTAGCACTCCCAATGCGATGCTGCTCGCTTCGTAGGCTTGCCTGAATTATTGAATCTTCCGAGCCTTGAGCTTTAGCCACTCCAATCCCTAACAGAAGGCTTATCAGTAGTGATAACAAAGCCACCCCAAGAAAATGAACCAATCCCGTCACTATAAAATTCGGCATTTTGTTCGTCGCCGCCGCGTTCAGTTTCGAATATATCTGCATGAAAACAATCTCCGTCCACCGTAACTTGATGGTTAATCCATCCTTGAACAGAGCCGTTAAGCAAGTCTCAAGCCAATCTAAAATCACCTTTTTACCTGATAAAAAGAGAATGGCCGCTTTTCTGTCTAGCCTGAAAATATTTTCTTAGTAGCTATCCTATTTAGTGAAATCGGTAACCCCGTAATTATTTTGACAATCCCAGGGGGTACATAAAAGATTCCTAAACAAATTCAATAAGTCTGTTATTCGGTTAAGAACCTCGCCAAATTTGCCACAGATGTGGTGTCAATACACAGACTATTTTTGTAGGCTTTTCAAACGACTTTGGATGACCACTACCAACGTCACAACCAACATGATCAAGAAACTGATGTTGGATGAAGCATGCCACTGACGACCTGAAACACCGAAAAGTGAACTCTCATTAAAGTCTGCATTCCAAGATAGGATACGTAAAATGGTGATTGGCAATACCGCAAAAAGCAGAAATTGCACCCCTGCTATCCGAATCCATTTTTGAAATGTACCTGAATAAAAAAGCGTAAGAGTGGCTGTCATTAAAAAGACACCATTGGCAAAGAGAGACAGTACTTTTTTTTCGAAGGGTAGACGAAAAATGAAAATCACCAAAGGAATCACACACAACTGTAGGATCAATAATCTAACAGAACTTTTTAAAAAACGGTTCATTGATGCTTGAACATTTACAATCGCCATAAAAATCTCCTTATTTTCTTAAAAGGTCTTTAAAGTCCTTCAACGGAGTTAAACCTAGCTGCCCTTGAACTGCAACCACTTTGCGCTCTCTTTGACTCATCCATTGAGCTGAAAGAAGCGATTCCCCATGAGATTTGCGAAAACCCAAAAGACCCCAGGCTATACTATTCTCAGACAATAACCCATTTGGTTTCTCGGCAACTTCAAAAACGTTATCTGAAAGGACTCGCATATGTCCCCAATGCTCCGGATCCGATACACGATGAACACCGGCAACCACGTCAAAATCGAATAATTGCTCGGCAATCTGGTCGAGAGCTTCCAATGGCGAAAACTCAGTGTCTGGCAAAAGTATTAAATTGTTATCGAGCCAATGAGATCTGGCTTGCAAAACCGTACTTTGCCAGTCCGGGGAACTTTCGATGCAATGAATCGAAACATGGGGATAAACTCGACTTAAGTACTCAATCAAAATTTGTTTATCTCGTCGGGTAATTACCAACACTTCCCAATTTCGTTCTCTAGACCATTCTATAGGGGCATCAATGTAAGGCCGTTTCGTTGAAGCTCTCAACAAAAGTTCTTTAGCCGGAGGGCTCCCAACTCTTCGGCCAAATCCAGCTGCTGGTATAATAATCAGTGGCTTCTTATCCCCGCTCATTCCGGTGGATTTAGACTTATAAAACTAGCTTGTCACCATTTTAGTTTGACTCCTGTTGAACGATTGGGATGATCAAAGATATGACATTTATACAACTCAAAGATATTCAAAAATCCTATGTCCTAGGAGAAACAAAAGTCCCTGCCCTGCGCGGGATTAATCTCAATCTCAAACAGGGTGAGTTTGCGGCCTTGATCGGCGCCTCTGGCTCAGGAAAAAGCACTCTCCTTCACATTCTGGGAACCATAGATCAACCTGACCAAGGTTCCTTTCTTATGGATGACCAAAATGTCCTTGCGCTTTCAGAAGATGAAAAAAGCCTCTTGCGCAACAAGAAAATCGGCTTCATCTTTCAAAGCTTTCATCTTGTTCCAGTTTTAAATATTTATGAAAATGTTGAGCTACCTTTGCTCGTTCAATCTCAAGTTCCAAAAGAGGAGCGCCACCAGAGAGTGACCCAGGCACTCGAGAATGTCGGTTTGAAGGATTTTATGCACCATCCTCCCAACAAACTCTCCGGGGGCCAAAGGCAGCGTGTGGCCATTGCCCGATC
>JBILOD010000564.1:0-2807 GCA_044374645.1 Pseudobdellovibrionaceae bacterium
GTAGCGATTATTTGCTTCTGTATTATTGGTGATCATTTTAAGTTTGTGCGGCCCTTTGACGGCACGAATAGCCATATTTTCTTTCCCATTATTTACTTTGGAATCTCTTCGATTACCTATTCGATCATTGCGGCATTTTTACGTGCGAAAAAGGAGTCAGAGAAAGTTATTGCAGAACTTAATTCAAACATTTTAATGAAAGCACAGATGACCTCACTCATTAAAATGGCGAAAGGTATGGCCCATGAAATCAATAATCCTTTGGCCATTGTCGTTGGTAAAACGGATCGGCTCATTGATGACCTAAAAACGGACCGGAAGACAAAAGAGAATTTGATTGCAGACCTGGAAAAAATCAGAAAATCCTCTTTCCGGATCTCCAAAATTATAAGGTCATTGCTCAATTTCAGCGAAGGTTCTTTCGATGAGAGGGCAGGGGTTCACTCACTCAATGAGATTTTAATGGCTCTGGCTGAATTTGCTGCGGTTCCTGGTGGCCACCGTTCTATTGAAATCAAAATTGAATGTCCTGAGAATCTGCAAATTTATACCAAAAAAGATCAGCTGAAACAGGCGCTCTTGAATCTCATTAATAATAGTATTGATGCTGTGGAAAATCTCCCTGAAAAATGGATTCAGATCAATTGCAGGGAGACTGCAAAGGGAGTTGTCATATCGGTTACAGACAGCGGTAAGGGAATACCTAAGGAGCTTCACGATAAAATTATGTTGCCTTTTTTCACTACAAAAGATGTTGGTAAAGGCAGTGGTATGGGATTGAGTGTCGCTTTTGGAATCGTAAAATCTCTTGATGGTCAAATAAGTTATGATGAATCGTCTCCGAACACTTGCTTCAACATTGTTTTGAAGAAATCAGGTTAGCGCTTTTTTTTTGTTCTTTTACATAGACAGTCAAAAAATCCTTTCGTAGTCTCAAACCCAATGGAAACTTCAAACGCTCCGATTAGGGTTGTGATCGTTGGTGGAGGCTTTGGTGGTTTGCGTGCCGCGAAAACGCTAGCATGTAAATCCGAGGTCTGCGTTACACTGATTGATCGGCACAATTATCATTTATTTCAGCCCTTATTGTACCAAGTCGCCACCGCCGGACTGTCGCCCGCAGACATTGCTGTGCCGATTCGATCTGTGATTGGTAGCGCACGCAACATTGAAATTGTCTTGGGAACTGTCACCTCCATTGATACCTCGTTGAAAAAATTGATTTATGATTCCACGGAAATGCACTATGATTTCTTGATTGTGGCTTCGGGAGCTATGCATAGTTATTTTTCGCATCCAGAGTGGGAGCCGCTAGCCCCAGGTCTTAAGACTCTCGAGCAAGCGACGGAAATACGCAGACGAGTGTTATTAGCCTATGAACGCGCCGAAATTGAGTCAGACCCAATACATCGCAAGGCGTTGCTCACCTTTGTGATTGTGGGTGGTGGTCCAACGGGTGTGGAGTTGGCCGGAGCCATTGCCGAAATCAGTCGACAAACCTTAGCCAAGGATTTTAAAAAGATCGATCCCTCACAGGCTCGGGTCATTTTAATTGAAGCCAACCAACGGATTTTAAGCGCCTTCGCCGAGGACCTCTCAAAGATTGCTACCCGGGATTTGGAGCAAATGGGAGTGCAGATATGGACGAACTCGCGTGTGAGTGGACTCACTCCGAATTCAGTTCTGTTAGGCAATGAGTCGATTGCCTCGGAAACTGTGATTTGGGCTGCTGGAGTCAAACCGTCAGAGCTTGGGAGATTTCTCGGCTGTGATTTTGATTCTCTTGGTCGAGTGAAGGTGAATGAAACTCTTTCTCTCAACAATCACCCTGAAGTCTTTGTGATTGGAGATCTGGCGCACTTTGTATTGCCCAATCAGCAGAGTCTTCCTGGGTTGGCGCCAGTAGCCCTCCAGCAAGGTGAATGGGCGGCACTCAATATTTTAGAGAGTGTGCATGGGAAACCTTATCGAAGTTTTAAGTATGTGGACAAAGGCATGATGGCCACTATTGGTCGCAAAAAAGCGATCATGCAGTTTCGTGGCTTAAGGGTTTCTGGATTTGTGGCCTGGCTTGCTTGGCTGCTGATACATATTTTTTATTTAATTGATTTTAAGAATAAGATTTTTGTTTTCCTGAATTGGTGTTGGTCTTATTTTACCTTTCGCAAGGGGGCTCGTCTCATCGTTGATAAGCTCGAGCCTGGTACCGATAAATCCATTCCGCGCTAGGAACGCATTAGTTGATATTCAAATTTATTTAATTTCAATTTTACATCTGAGACCATAAGGCAATTTAGATTCAATTGCGGCAACTATTCCATCGACCGAAATCTTATGATAGCGCTTGTATCCATCGACGCTCTGTAGGGCCTCATGCGCTTCGAGAACAAGTTCATCATCAAAGAGTGATTTCGAAGTTAATACCAGTAACAGAAACGAATCTAATCCACCAGTAGTTCCTGTTTTAACTATGTCCAATAAGCCTTGCCGCATTTTCGGTGACCAAATATGAGACGTCGTCTCATTTAGTACCCCATGCACATAAAATGTATCTCGATCATTGTGTCCAAGATTTTGGCTGTCGTGGTATGAAACGACCTTCATCTGATATCCGGCCAGATCCACCCGATCAAAATCCGGCCGCGGATTATAGCCCAAAGGGGCGATGGGGGCGTAGATTGGGCCTGGTTTCGAGTTATTTAGATTCTGCTGAAAAAGGGCCAAATTCAAGGCGGCAAGCTTCAAAGCGAACGAAGCGTAGGCAGGACGGGGTTTCCCCTCTGTGAAGGGGTGCCCACGTTGAGTGA
>JBILOD010000073.1:0-10994 GCA_044374645.1 Pseudobdellovibrionaceae bacterium
GTTCGTCTTGCCGTCGAGCATGTGTTAAAAAATACCCCCCTTCGCACAAAGCTCTTCTTGTCAGCGCCTCAACCTAGACTAGGTCCACCTGAGGACATGAAAAATAAGCCACGCGCACTAATTCAAGATCAAGGTGTTCTGGACCGACATAGCTTTCGGGAAAAATGGCAACTCGACGATTTTCAGAAATTACTGAATGACATATATGACGAACTACTCCCTGAAGACTATCGAACCTTCGGAGTCTACACTGCCAACTCAGTCCATAAGTATTCTACGATTGGCTTGGATGACCTTTTGCTGTTGACCGAAGATCTCGGCATGAAAGAGGAAACGCAAAAACTTTTACAGGTTATGCTCGCTTTTGACAAATCGAGTGGTCTCACTCGACATGGCTTCCTGACTGGTCAAGATGATGTACGTCTAAATGCGGGTTTACTTTTACTAACCCGTTTTTTTTATGATCCGAACGAAAGTTTTAATTCAAACAAGTTATGGGAGGCTATTGAGGTCTTAAAATTGGCCGAAACAAAAACTCATCGAGACAAAATCAGGACGCTTTTTATTGATCTCGCAGATGAATTAATGAGTAACTCTTTTCAACAGCAACTCCGGGGCAAAATCAAAGAGACCGGAGGCGCTGCCAATATCTACAAAGAAACCTATCAACGAATCATAGGACATACCTTGGGAGCTCTCAGTCAATCGGGAGATCTCATCGCTATCGAACCTATTGATAGCGTTAAGGTGACCTTATGGACTCAATCCAGTGATCCAGCTTTAAGAGAGGCAATCCGCAGGATTATTGCGTTTGCTCAGAAAAATAGATTTGATTTGTCCGGTTGGCCTGTGGCCGAAGCGCTGCAAATCTCTGGTGATATAGATTTACTTCGAAAGTTGGCACTGAAAGAGGATCAAAAAGAAGCTCCGAACGGCAGAGTGTATTCGAGCGAATCAATAGAGTACTCACTCGCGGCAGGAGACCTCCAATTGGCCATTACAAAACTCAAGGCTGTACTCCCAAAGACAGCAAACGGTAGTATTTATATCGGAGGTTTTGCTTCCGACAACCAATTGAGAATCACTTTGAAAGGAAATACCCTTACTAAATATTTAGACCTACTTAAGAATGAGTATAGTTCTAAGGAAATCGAATTCTTTGAAAGGAAATTGAGTGATTTTCAAAAAACCTTAGTCGCTGGAACCAGGCGCCCCAATTCTATGGACTGGTTAGCAATTGAATATCATTGGGCTAATAAGGCTGGCAACCGCCGGACAGAGCAACAGCTCCTTGATTTAGCCAAGGCCAACGAATCGGCAGGAGATTCTCTCAATGCGGCATTCAACTATGTTAGAGCCGCCTTTGTGCGAGACGACCATTGAATTAGATCCATGTTTTTTTCAACAATCGATACGCTCACAAACAACATAAAACGACAACAGGCTTCCCAAAGCCACTCAACAGGGCGTTCCCAAAAAAGCTAAAATATCTGACCCCTGAGTAGATATTTTTTCGAAAAATTGGCCAGTTAATTGACGGCAAAAAGTGAAAAATGCCCTTCTGATTGTCTAAACAAAGAATGTCTACCCTATTGGGGTTTGTGCTTCGTCAAACGCCTTATGACTATCAAAAGATTTCACTCCGTCCCCCGAGGGAGCCTGAATATGTTTACCATCACAGGGTCGATCCTAGTTCGTTTTTTTTAACACTGAAAATCCATGGTATACCTTTCTCAGCTATTAAATCTGATAGCAGACCACGTTGGAAAACGTCGAACAAAAACTGTTAACTTTTGAATCAAGAATGCAAACTAAGACCGACCACGATTTGGTGGACCAAGTGGCTTCTCTCTTCACTAAGGAAAAACGGATTGGTGACGCCATTCTTATGGGCTTGAAAGAAATTAAAGTTCGGCGCCTTTATGCCGCTATGGGGTATCCCAGTCTCTTTGATATGCTCGTTAAACATTTTAAATTGAGTGAGTCATCAACCTATACGAGACTGCAAGCTCTGAAACTTATTGAGGCGGTTCCGGAGGTACAGGGAGATTTATTCACAGGAGCGTTGAGCTTGACCAATGCCGCACTAGCTCAAGGATTCATTCAACAAAGCAAACCAAACGAATAGTATTTAGTCGCGCCGGAGGCTGTTGCGAGTATTTGAGTGTGGATGGTCAGCGCTGCCAGAGCAGACACCAACTTGAATTTGATCACGTTGTGGCATGGAGCCAAGGTGGTTCCCATGATATCGACTCCCTGAGAATATTATGTAGAACTCACAACCAATACCGCACAAAAGAAACTCATGGGTTCTGGTATCATGCGGGAAAAACCTAAAATCATAGAACGCATTGGCGCCTGAAACATAAACTTGTTTTAGCTATTCCAAATGGAGCTTACCGACCACCAGGCTCAACATGGTTGTGATCATGCTGTGCTCGCACGACCGGAATTTTATTCATTTCAATAAAAATAGGTACCCTTAAACCACCAGTAGTGTTGATATTTGGTCCCATCCCCTGTTTGCCAAAATACATGATTTCAATATTGCAATCCGTGGATAAAGTTCCATCGCGAAAGGTAGTTTTAGGGCCGTCAAAGGTTCGAAACGTAATATGGGAACGCATGTTATCAAAAACCGCTCGTTCGGTAGGCGCATTCATACTGTACTTAAGATCAATGATACTTTGTGATTCTGGATCACCGGGATTACTGACTATAAAGCTTACATTCCACGGGTTATGCGTTTCCTGTGGCGGTTTGTTAACAATTAATTTTGGATAGCAAGCCTCCACTAGATAGCTTCCATTTTCCAACTTCACAAATCCTAACTTTACAGATCCCCCGCCGCAACCAGGGGACAATGGAACTTCTTTGACGTAACTGGTTGTCATTTGAAGTTCACAGCTGCCTTTAGTTTGGAGTTTAGTTTTCTCTCCTGAATCGCCAACTTTCACTTTCTTAAGATTTGCCGCCGGGACAATCAGTGGAAGTAAACAAAAAACGGTGAATGAAAATAGTTTCTCCATTGACCCATCTTAGCCCCCCTCGATACGATAATTCACATCTTCAGCATTAGAGAAGTTCGGTCAAAAGTAAAGCTCCCTTTCTTTCCGCCTCTCAATAACTCAACTGAAGACCGCCCTCAAAACAGGACAATCGGAACTAGCCTTTGGAAGCGGTTGAATACTCGGTGGACTGTCATCCTTCGAACGATCTCGATCAGATAAGTGATTCATTTTGAGACTTAATTTTGGCCTTTTCCATGGCTCTGGCGTGATATGGCCGCTTTCTGCCACTGCCTGTTTAAAAGTGATACACGCCACTAGCCTCAGGAAGGCCGATTGTCCCTTGATCCCGTTGGCACATGTTCTGCAATTGGAAAATGTCATCAGGTAGAAAGTGACTAAGGGAGAACGACCATGAACCAAGAACAAATCGAAGAACTCGACCGCATCCTTAAACTCTGGGCAGACTCCTTTCAGAAGGGTCAGAGTGATTCACTACCTCTTGGATGCCAACATGAACCTAAATACTACATTGGCTTTCGCGAAGAGTATGAATTCTGTCAAAAATGCGATGCTAAGAAAATCAATGGCCTTTGGATTGATAAAACTCAAGCTATCTAAAAATCAATTCTATTTGACACCTTTTATTGCCACCAAAAAAAAGAGGCTCCCTTTTCGGCAAGCCTCTTTCCTAGCGACGAATATTGAATCGTTGCAATCAATTACTTAGTTGTTTTTTCCTGTGGGACTTTGCTTTCATCCACGGTGATCTCAATTTCCACGCGTCGGTTTTTAGAACGACCTTCTGTTGAAGTGTTGTCAGCCACTGGATTCTCTTTACCCATTCCCACGGTAGACAATGTAGTGTCTGGCACTCCGCCCTTAGCAAGATAGTCTTTTACTGCAGACGCGCGTTTTTCAGAGAGTGTTTTATTGATCTCATCAGACCCCTGACTATCAGTGTAACCCTTCACTGTGATCACATTTTCAGGATACTTCTTCAGGATTTCAGCCAATTTGGTGATGTTAGTGATAGCTGCCGGTTTTAAATCAGCCTTCCCTGTATCAAAGAGAATATCGCTTTTCAATTTGGTGACGATCCCTTGTTCAGTCCGCTTTGTTTCGGCCACTTTTTCAAGTTCTTTTGCCTGCTTGTCGAGACGATTTCCAATCACGCCGCCCATCGCCGCGCCAAGAGCCGCACCCACGAGAGCGCCTTTCTTCTTGTCGCCTTGTTGCCCACCTACGATAGTACCCAAGGCCGCACCGGCTGCTGCACCGATACCGGCACCAATAGCTGTTTTCTTACCAGCAGATTCACAGCCCACCAAACCACCAGCAATGAGCGAACCAGAAACCAAAGTGACTAATAGTAATTTCATTGAATCCTCCATAGTATAAATTATTTTTCACTGTTGAAAATTCACTCTATGGTTAAGGATGATAACTGTCACGAAAACTTTCGCTAAAACCCGACAATGGTGGATACACTGATTCCAGAACGCCAAACTCCAAACAAGAACTCTTTATGATGAATCGCCAATAAAATATGCAACACAAAGATCATGGAGGGCAAAAAAATCTCCTGGCGATTCAAGAACCAATGATAGGCAAGGATGTTAAACCAAATGGGTGTAAACACCAACCAAGCTAAACCTCCCCCCACTCCCAAGATCCAGCAGAGCCCAACAATGATTTCAATGACTTTGACTGTAAACAATAAATAGCGACTTTCATCAAGGGCTTTTAAAAAGGCCAGTGCTCGTTCAGAGGGCAACGGCAGTGGAATGCGTTTTACAAATCCATCAATGCCAAAGACCAAATAATACAATCCCGAAACAATCTCCACTGAACGGAGCAACATTAGATCACCGATCCCTCTTCTGCCAACTTCAAGGCCTTATGCAAAATCTGATAGGTTTCCTCAGTGAGTTTTCGGAGTTCCGCAGCGTCGGCCAAACGTTTCCAAGCTTCTTTAGGAGCAAAGGCCACACTCTGCAAAACATCTAGCTCCTTCCGCAATGGATCAGCCACCTCCCCTCGAATGGAAGGCGGAAGTTGATCGAGTAAATAAGCTAAATCTTTGGATAAGCCCCCCTGATCCACCAGTCGACTCAACACAAAATAAATGGCATTTATAACTTCGGTAGCGGCAAGGGAATACTGCTGCTTCTTAATGGCATCCTCCCACTTTTGTTTACGCAACAACAGCTCTTCCATAAGGCTGCGCCCACGATAAAGGCGTTTAAGCCATAACCAATGCCCCAAAAGAAAGGCCGTAAACAAGACGAGATACAAGGCCGTCCAAACAAAAAGCATTGGCAAACCAGAGAGCCAGCGCCACGAGGCCTCCGTCATCCGTGGTGCTGGTGCCGGCACCACAGCACTTTCTTCACTCTTTGCTTGAGACTCAAGTTTCATACGCTCAGAGGCTCCCACCTGATTGGTTCCTGGGGCCACCTGCAAGGCAATTTCCTGAGTGCTCGTACTCTTATATGTCGCAGACACGGGATCAAAGTAACTGAATTCCAAGGGGGGAAGATGCAAGACTCCGGACGCCTTAGGAATCACAAGCATCGTGAATTCTTTGTAGCTCTTACCCGACTGAAAAAAACGGGACTCTGATTTAGTATCGTAAAGCTCAAAACTTTCTGGCCAATTCATTTTGGGCAATTCAATGAGCTTGGCATTGCCATCGCCATCAAACCGCAGCTTCAGCGTGAATGGCTGGCCCTGTACAAAACTCTGATTATCCACATGCGCTTCAACACGAAAATTACCGACCGCTCCCGAGAAGTTATCGGGACGTCCCTCAACCGGTAAAGGCTTAATTGTAATCTGCTGAGGCGTACTCGTGCGTGTGTAGGAGTAGGGCTGACCAAAACCAAAGCCCCCAAAACTAGCCGTCGGCAAACTGACCAGGGCCCTAATTTTGTATTCATCAATTACAGCTTTTCCGGCCTTGATCGGAAAAATCGCATAGGAGGCGAGGAGCGCCCGATGAAACAAAACACCATTGACCATTTCTCTCTCGAAATTCAAATTCGGCGCAGGCTCCACATCTTCCTTCCAAAAACCTCTCAAGGCGGGAAATTTGAGACGATCAAACTGGTGAATATTTCCCCGAGTGTAAATATACCAACTGGCAAAAATTTGTTCGCCCTCAAAGGCTTCCTTTTTATCCACTTCAACGATCACAAAAAAAGCCTCTTTGTCATTGATAGGCAATGTGCGCGAAGGAATGTCTTGTTCCTGCTGGGGGCGCTGGCGACGCAACAATTGTCCGAACAATTGCTCATCTTCTTCATCGAAAAGTCCTGGCGGAAACAAACCTCCTGGAGCCTGTCGCTCCTTTGGCGGCGCTGGCGCAGAGGGGGTGACCTCGAAAGCAACGGCCGCCACGTCGAAAGTTTGATCCGCGACGGTGACCTTAAAGGGGCCCAACTTAAATTTGCCTTCCCTGGTGGGTCCGAGCTGATAAACAAAATCTATAGAGCGATTTTTTTCAAATTGCATCCCATTGGGCCCTGGAATTAATCGGCTCTGCATAGAGCTTCTTGTTTGCACCCCTTGATTCAACACTCCTGGTGGAACCACCCAATCCGGTTGCTCCACGTTCACCTCTTCTTCGGTTTTCACGCTAATGGTGAGTTCAACCGATTCACCAGGACGCACCTTTGGTGCTGAGAGAGTGGCTGAAAGTTGCGGCTGTGCCGCTGCCATTGTCACACCGAAGGTACTCAGAACCATTCCAAAAACGACTAAACTCCAGTTCTTTAACATTACCAATCCTTCTCGCGTTTACCATCATCGCTTTTTTGCTTATTTTCGCGTTGTCCCTGCTTATAGTAATCACCACGAATTCGTTGTTCTTGCTGTTTGAGTTCCTCGAGAATCTTTTTAACATCTGCAGGACTTAAATTTTGAGGTTGCTTGGGTTGTTGATTCGGATTCTCAGCAAATTTTTTGGGTTCCTTCGGTTCTTTCGAATCCCCTTCGCCACCTTCTTGTTGCTCCTTGGGTTCGCCTTCCCCACCTTTTCCCCCACTTGATGCCATCAGCAGCTCAATATTGGTTTTGACTTCCTTTGAGGTTGGATCAATCTCCAGAGCTTTTTGATAAAGACTCAGTGCCTCTTCGATCTTTTTATCTTTTGCCAAAACCTGAGCTTGATTAAATCGAGATTGAAATTGAATCGCAGGATCATTGGAAAGTCTCTCGGCAACGCTGTAGGCGTCTTTGGCTTTGCTGAAAGCCCCTAACCCCTCCAGGGCATTACCTAAGTTCAAATGTAATTCAGGTTTCATAGGGTCGGTCTCAAGAGCGCGAACAGCATGATCAAAAGCTGACTCATATTTTTCAGCCAGTAGCGCCATCTTCGTCATATTCGAATGCCAATACGTCTGAGGCCAAAAGGTTGAAGCCGCTTCGCCACGCACCCCAAGGACCAAGGTCACTGCTAGCACCAGAACTTTACTCCATTGCATAGACTCACCTCGATTCTGGTTGAAAGCGTCCACGCCATTCGGACGAAGGCGTTTTACGCAAATGCAAATACAATTCCACCATCAATAACAAAATACCTATCAACAAAAACCCTTGAAACCGCTCCTGATAATTCACCAAGGTCTGTGAATCAAACTCCGTCTTTTCAAGTTTATTGATATCTTCAACGAGACTATCTACATAGGAGCCAGCAAAGCTCGCCGTATAGAAACTTCCCTTTCCGGCATGGGCAATGGACTTCAGAACATCCCCTTTGCTGGTCGACACAATCACCTGCCCTGAGCCATCTTTTTTATAGCCACGCAAAAATCCATTGGGATCACGAAGAGGAATGGAACCACCTTTTTCTGTTCCCACGGCCACTGAAAAAATGCGCACTCCTTTTTCGGTGAGCTTTTCCGCTGCTTCAAGTGCACCAGGCTCCTGATCCTCACCATCGGAAACAATTAAAATCACGCGCGTAACTTTGGCATTGGGATCTTCCCCTTGTCCCCCACGAGCAAAGGCCGCTTCCGCTTGTTCCAAAGCCAACTTGAATTCCGTGCCCTGAGTGCTGATGGCTTCCGGAGTGAGTGAATCAATAAACATTTTCATTGCGGAAGCATCGGTCGTGATGGGTGAAATCAATGCTGCCGAACCAGCAAATGCCACTAAACCCACTTTACTACCAGGTATTTTATCGAGAAAACGCGCCATCTCCCGTTTTGCAAACTCTAAACGACTGGGGCTGACATCCTCGGCTAACATGCTCTGAGAGACATCAAATAAAATCATTAGCTCCACACCGAGGCTCTTAATGTTTTCTTTGGTTTCGCCAAATTGTGGGCGAGCCAGAGCGAGAACTAAGGGTACCAAGGCCAGAGCCAACAAAATCAGTTTAATATGGGCCTTCCGCAGAGAAATTCCGCTGAGTAAAAAGGGCAAAATCTTCTCACCCAGAGCTTGCCGCATGCGCTGCAAGCGTTTCCGTTGATAATAGGTAATCGCCACATACAATAACGGAACAAACACCAATAAGATCAAATAATGGGACTCTGCCCAGCGCCACGTGCTCATGGAAACCTCCGCAAAACACCGTACCGTAAACCAAGTCCCAACAGCAGCAGCCACAAACCGGCTTTTAACCACGGGGGATAAAGTTCGGTGTAGCGAGTGTACTTATTGACCTCAATCGTAGTGCGTTCGAGACGATCGATTTCTCGAAAAATATCTTTCAAGCCACTGTCAGAGGTGGCCCGCCAGTATTTTCCTCCGGTGTCATCCGCCATTTTTTTGAGAAGTTCTTCGTTCACAGTGCTGTGAAACGGCTGATAGGTTTTAATTTTGCGTCCAAAAGGATCTAAACTATAAATCGGCAAACGGGTTTCACCATCTTTGCCTATACCAATGGTGTAGATTTTTAGCCCCTCATCTTTGGCAATATCAAGGGCCGTTTCAGGATCAATAGTACCACTATTATTTTCTCCGTCCGTCAAAAACACGATGATCCGTGATTTTGCTTTGGAGTCTTTCAAACGAGCGACAGAGTTCGCCAACGCCACCCCAATGGCAGTTCCCATTTTGATGGTGCGCGAAGGTTGAATGTCTTTGAGTTCATTGACGAGCATATCATAGTCGAGAGTGAGTGGAATTTTAGTGAATGACTCGCCCATAAACAAAACCAAACCAATGCGATCGGAACTGCGTCCAAGTACAAATTCTTTGATTGTGTCCTTAGCACTCTCAAGACGATTGATTGGAGGCATATCCTCTATTAACATACTGTCCGAGATGTCGAGTGTGATGACAATATCAATCCCTTCAACATTGCGCTTGGTAAGCTCATCGCTCTTTTGAGGTCGCGCCATCGCTACTATAAATAGTCCCACCGCAAAATATTGCAATACCGTTGGCAAGGGAGCTAAATAAACCTTCCAAGTTTTATGCGACGGCACCAATTGTGTGCTTGAAAAACGAATCGCCGCTCGTTTGCCACGATTCATCCAGGCCCGCACCATCAATCCGATCAAAGGCAAAAACAGCAAAAATGCTTCCGGATTCCGCCAGGTCATAGTGATCTCCCAAAAAGAGTACCCGAATTGGCTCCGGCCGTTTTCCGAAAGGCATTCATGGATCTATCAATTTGATCAGCCCATTTTTTGACCCCACGTACCAGTTGCTCAACGTCGCGGGCTTCAGGCTTGGCCAGACTGCGGGCCTTGCGGGTCTCACGCAACAAAACCATCAAGTCCTTCGCTAATTCAGAACCCAAATAAGAATACCGCTTTTGAAAATCCCTTAGAATTAAACGATCGGACCAATCATAGGCTGGAATCTGAAACTGTCGAATAACAAACAAGCGGAGTATATCTTCGACTTCTTTAAGATATGGCTCCACCTTTCCACCTTCCAGAAAATGCTCACGCTCGAGGGACCGAAAACGCACATGAAGCTGCGTCTGTGGACTCAAACGGCTGTCGTGTTTTTTTAATCCATCAATCAGGCGTTTTCGTTGCCATCGGTGCAAGGCCTTGAGAAAAACCCCCATGATGACCATGGCAAAAATCCCAACGACCGACCACAAATAAAAAGGCGGCAAACTTAAAACAATTCCGCCAAAGGGTCCATAGGGTCCTTGCGGTGGATTCTGAGGATCAATCACACTCGTAACTGAAAAATCAACGCCCTTTACTTTCAGATTTGAAACACCATCGGTGAGTGTTAATTCTTGGTCTTTGAACTCGCCAGGCTGATAGCTGGTCACCAAAAACTGCAATCGTCCATCCGGGTTCAATTCGGTCTTGAGTATTTGTAATTGGAATGGTTTTTTGGCACTGAACTTTAACTTTGAAGGGTTTAAAACAAAACTCTCTGTGGGACATTCAATGCGAAAGAGGTCGCCCACGGTCAGCGACCCAGGATTTGGCGAAGCGCCAAAATCAAGGCGACACGTCAACTCCCCCACAAAATTTTGGTTTGATGTTTTGACGTCCTCACTCATCGTTTTTGCCTGCTCTTGAAATATTTCACGATAGGATCGACAAAATCCTCATTCACCCATACATCAATTCTATCAACCTGAGCTTGGCGCAACAATTTATCGCGCTCCAACTCTTTCTGTCTCCATAATTCATCCCAATATTTTTGGAACTGAGCAGAACCCGTGTCAGCCATCACAACTTCCCCGGTCTCATTGTCCCACAAATCCACCAAGCCAATGGAAGGCAACCCTTTTTCCAAAGGGTCGCGCACCACCACGGACACCACATCGTGTTTGCGACCTAACATTCGAAGCGGCTCATCAAATCCGCTGTCAAAAAAATCGCTCATTACAAATATGGCCGCACGCTTTTTCAAAACCCCCTGCAGAAACTTAAGAGGTGGCTCCAATTTAGTTTGTCGACTCTTAGGCTCGTAGTAATAGAGGTCACGTAAAAGTCGCTGCACATGTCCGTGCCCTTTTTTGGGAGGGACGAAGTGTTCAACTTGATCTGAAAACAG
>JBILOD010000509.1:0-3213 GCA_044374645.1 Pseudobdellovibrionaceae bacterium
GCTCACCAAAGCGGAGTTGGCCTTGGGATCGGTGGAGGCAAGATTGCTGCGAATACGGCTCTGAAAATCTTTCGTCACTGCGGCCTGGGTGCGATTCTCCAAAAAACCCCACTGTGCTTTGAGAATCATTAACTCATCATAAACAGTCTCGATGAGTTCCCGTGCTTGGTTCATGGCCAGATTCATTAGCTCTTTGGAGTCTTCATCGCTCCAACCTGGTTCACGCAACGTTTCTCCAGTGGCTTCAATTTTTTCATAGGCCGCCAGAATAGTGTTTAGACGGTTGGCCGTATCCATAAGAACAGGAATCGTGCCCGCTTCAAGGTCAGGGCGCTTTTGCAGCTCAACAAAGTAATCCCGAATACCCATGAGAGCTGTTTTCACATTGTAGACCATTCCATTGTAGGAGGCGAGAAAGAGACCCGGCTGATCATAAATAAACCATTGGTTAAAATACTGAATGGCCACCCTAGACCCATCTTGAGCCAGTGTTCTCACGTTGGCGAGGATTTCTTCCATCAGTCGTTCGGGATCGTTACTCAATGGGATCGAATTGAAATTACCAACAATCCATTGGCGCGGAGAGATAGGGGTGACACTCGCTCCTGCGCCATCTTTACCAAATATCTGCGGCGGTGTTTCGATTCCTAGCATTCTAAAGACAGAATTCTCAAAGGTCGTGACACTGGAAAAGAAACTTTCATTGTTTGAGCGTTGCTGAACCGAGTCGCCAAAAAACATATCCTGCATTCGCAAGACTGTTTTGATGATTTGGTTTTTCTTTGTGTCATAATCAGTGAGTTTTCGGAGTGTGGCCAAATCCTCATTGATCACGGCATACATGAGCTGTTCTTTCATAAAAAATGTGAGAACGTCTTGCATGATGCGGTTTTTGTTATTGGCATCACTTTCGAGGCGTGGTTCTACCCCTCGTTGAATTTGTTGTACCCAAGACGAAACGATTGGAACTAATTGAGTAAGAACAAAATAACCATCAAGCTGAGTCTTGCGAATTTGCGGAGGTTCATGGGCCTTGCTAAATTGATTGGGTTGTTTGGGATTAAACGCGATGGGGTGAAGTTTGCGATGCTCCTCAATGAGGCGCTGGGTGTCGAGGTTTGAACAATAATTCTCAGAGATTGTCTCTAACATGCATGAAATCGAATTGCGAAGCTTAACGATTTCAAGCGGGCGCTCAACATTGGCAAAATGCGCTTCGCGTAGCAGCTTCGATAAGTTGTTAACGAGATCAGCGATCTTACCGCCATAAAATGCCTGACCGGACCCAACAAAAACCGAAGTCATTCTAAAGAGCGTGCTTACAAGTGGGCCGGCATAATTCGATCCAATTAAACAGTTTTTCTCATTCAATGCGGCCGATACTACACTGTTAAGCATATCGATGGCATGCTCAGTGGTTCGATGAAAACGCTGTTCAATAGAGTCTTTGGCAACAACGGCGGTGTAATATCTATCCATGACCTGCTTGTCGGCCTCTTCGGGAGGTCCATACTCATTAAGACTCATCACTGCAGATCGCAGGGTTCGATCATAAATGAGGGGATTAACTAATGGACCAACAATGGGATCGGTTACGAACATACGAAGAGAGTAGATTTCTTCTTTAAGATTTGAGAGTTCGTTAGCTTTTTTGCCATCGCTGGCGCCTGAGTTACTAATGGCATTCACGTCTTTTTGTGTTTCATTCAGAAAGGCCGCCATCGATTTTGAGAGCGAACCACAATTGGGGTCATTCGCAAATTGGGCGGCGACATTCAGGATACTCTCAGTCGATTTCAGAGCTTGATCTGTCCATTCACCGCGAGACTCGCACTTGCCAAATTTGGCGGTATAGACACTGGCAAAACCAAGGGTCGCATTAAACGTCGTCACCAAAGCTAGGCTATAACAAAGCCACCATTGAGTTCTTTTTGGACGTTTTGCGTTCATAAATATTGCTCCTCGCGCATGTTCACTGCCAACGCAGAAGTTGGCCTTTTTCAGCTGAATCTAAGTAATCTCCCATGGTATGGGTCTACTTATTCAAGATGCAAAGTGATTGCCAAATTCGAGATCTACAATTGAGACGTGCTGGATGTTGTAGGCGAGAATTCAACTGTTTAACTTTTCGACAACCGCCAAAGGACTTTTTCTGATGTTTACTGAAACGCACGGCAATCCAAATTTCATCACTAAAGTGGAATTGTTTTTTGGTATAATATGATCATTTAATGTGCACCCATCAATATTTCTTATTTAGCATTGCTCCTAATGTTCACCGTTAAAAAGGCGGCTATACATAATTTAAGATTGCTACATTTTTTCTATTGAAGCGCAGCTTCATTGATCAAAACCTGTTGTTATTTTTAAGTCCTTGAACAAAGCTAAACTCGATCTGTGTAACGACCACCTAGGGAGGAACACCACTTGGGAAAATTCATGCAGAGGTCATTTCAGTCTTTCATAGGATTCGCTTGGCTCTTGAGTTCAAGCGTTGGGACCGCTTCGTCTCGCGGAACCTCATTCACGCGCCGAACCCTTGGGTTACAGACTTTTCAACAGTCAACGCGTGATGATTTTTTTCTCAGCTACCTTAAAGAAATGTACAAGGAACAAGTGGGTGTACAGTCCTCATCACCCGATCGCGGCTTTTTTGAATGGGTGCCGGATGGCAATTTAATTTCAGCCGTTCCTACAGCCTGTTTGCCTGAGACTTTCGAAAAAACAGTGGAACGAGCCAACCTCAAAGCCTCTGAATTTGGTCGCGTGGCTCAAGAGTACTTTAATCGATGCGGAAAATATTTGAGTGCCAATGCCACGGGCGGATTGATGGGGCTCATTGATTTTGCCATGGCCAGTTATCCCTTTATCCAAAACTCTCGGGTTCATCCTATGGTGTTTACAACCAAGGATGGTCGGCACCTCAATGGATTCATTGGGGTGAAAGATGAAAAACCGCGTCCTTGGGTGATCTATAAATGTGGCGTATTTTGCGCGGCGGAGACAGAAGCAGCCTCCCTGAAGAACTATATGATTCATCTTTTTGATCAATCGCCCTTCAATGTGATTTTTTTGGGAAACCGCACTGGCACGGATTACATTAAGTCCAATCGTGTATTTAATTTTGGTGGTTTTTTTGAGTCTCAAGACTTTTTTGATATGGCGGAGTGGCTACGCTATGAATCACCCTATGCTCCCTTAGTTTCCTCCGTG
>JBILOD010000074.1:0-10992 GCA_044374645.1 Pseudobdellovibrionaceae bacterium
GCAAAAAAAAAGAATTTCGTATCTTGCCATTCATTATTTCCTATGACGAAATAATCGGCCAAATAGTGGGAGATTTCGAGATGTTGGAGTATTCAGAACTCAGAGCTTTTATTGCTGTCGCTCGGCATTTAAATTTTTCGAAGGCCGCCATCGAAATAGGACTTTCGGCGCCGCAATTGAGTAAAGTTGTGGCTACCTTAGAAAGAAAGCTGAAGTGTAAGTTACTGAACCGCACAACAAGAAGCGTGAGACTGACCAATGATGGCGCTTCTTTCTTGATTGCGGCCAACCGTGCCTTTGAATCGCTCCAAGAGGCGAATCAAATGTTTGAGCTCAACACAAGCCCAGGTGAGCTCAGTGGAACGGTGAGAATCACGGCACCGAACACTTTAGGAACCCGTTTTCTATCCACGCCCTTGAGATTGTTTACAGAGAAATACCCAAAGGTAAAAGTCCAAGTCTTGCTAAGTGACACCTATATGGATTTTGTGGATGATGACATTGATGTGGCCCTCAGAATTATGAACCCCAAGGATTCAAGTCTTGTGGCCAAGAAGGTGGCCGCCAATCCCGTTTCTTTTTATGCAGCCCCTAGTTATCTGACAAAACACCCTGCACAGCTGAGCGTGAGAGATCTTGTTCGTCATAAGGTTTTCTGCATCACTCCTCATCTCAAACTTAAGTTCCTAAAATCCAAATTGACCCTAGAAGACTGCATTAACTCTCCATCCATCCAATGCACTAACGGTGACTTATTGGTTGATATTGCCGTTCAGGGACATGGGTTGTTGGTGCGATCAGAGTGGGGCGTTGACAAAGAAGTTCGTTTAGGTCAACTCGTCAAATTGACTCTAAATGATTCATTGCACTCAGAGAGTGGAATTTTCGTTGTTTACCAAAAACATCACCACGCTCCCCGTCGGGTCAAAGCATTCACTGAGACTCTGATCAAATCACTTAAAATTTCTCAGTGAGATGAAACCACAATTAGATTTTGTTCACTCGATCGATGCGAGTTTTCATTTTGCGATAGAACTCTGGTAAGTTGTTGGTTAATACGTCGGTCATTGACTTCCCGATAGGATTTCGAACCCAAGTCAATGGATTTGGACGATGCCCTTTACAAGGAATATCCGTCTGCCCGATGCATGGATCCCACATCGCCGTCGTGATGGCAGTCAAATTATCATTGATGGTTTCTTTGGGTGAGAAAAAGTAGAACATCAATTTGTCCAACATATCTTGTTTGGTTTCGCGAGTCTCGATATCGTCTGACTCATCCACATCATTAATATCACTGATCGCTAAATAATCCCTTTTTAAGTGAAAGCTCATGAGCCACTGACCAAACTGCAGTTCACCAGCCATAGTCTTTTTTGCAACATCGTCAAATTTTAAAGTAGCAAAAGATACCTTCGAGGCGTCCTTTTCATCTTCGAAAGATCGAAAGACCTCACGAGCCCGCTCCAGGATTGAAAGAAAGATGAGGCTGCTCACGACGGAGTATTTTTCACGAAGAAGCGTTTTTTCCATAAAATGATTGATTTGTAATAGGCCTTGGCGGGCCTTTTCAACTTCACCAGCTTGTCCTAATAGCTCGAACTCTAGTATTTGATTTTTTGCGATTCTAAAGAAAGCCAAAATTGGAAACTTTATCAACACCATTGGGTGACGACACTGTAGGCTTTCCATTTGCACCAACTGCTTAAATCTCTCGAGGAAAACTCTTTGTTGATCTAACTGTTTCCGGTAGCTTGCTTTTTCTTCGGCCGTATAAACACAGACTTTGTCACACTTTTTGGCCCTCTCGATAATTTCTATTTGATTGGGTATTTCAACCGCCTCCGCTTTTACAAGGGCCTCTGCATCTCCGAACTCTACCTGGAGGGATTGTAGCAAGCGATGGCCTTCTTGCTGAAAATCAAGGGATTCTGAGACAAAAAGCCCGAGAGCGGCGGCACACACTTTATCATCTTGAGGGTTCGGTCCCGTTGAAACTTGCAATAGTTCTTGAACCTCTGGCTTCACTGCAACATCAAAAGCATTGATGGCCGTTATCAGAAGGATTACGCCTAATACGCCAAGGAGAAATTTGCCACAAAAACTTTTCCAATTCTTCATTTACTACCTCACTTGCTCGATGCTAATTGTTCTTTTCGAATCCTCTTGCTACGGCCTGACCTAAAACAGGTTCCTTATAAACTTACGAAAAAAGCTCCATCAGCCCCATCTCCCATGGAAGAACTTCTACGTCATCCAATTTTCGGGGCTTAGTATCAGTACAAAAGACTCTCTTCTTGATTTTTTTATTTCCGACATAGTCGGCAAAACTGGTCAGCCCCCTCAAGTCACTAGGGCCCACGTTCTTAGAGCATTTTGCCTCTATAGCAAAAATTTGATTGTTTTTTTCAACAATAAAATCAACTTCGGTGCCACCTTCTGTTCGATAGAAGGTGAGTCGCATCTTTGATATTTGATCGACCCCTTTTGCAATTGCTATGATTTGATTGAATAAGAAATGTTCGAAAAGGAGACCCTTTCTCAAGTTATCCACATTAAAGTTTTGCAGAAGCGCATTAAGCACTCCCTGATCGAAGAAAAAGAAACGAGGATGTTTTATTATTCTTCTTACTCCACCCATGGCAGCCTTCGTGCTAAATGGATCAAGCCTATTAACCAACAAGGTATCTTCTAAAATTTCAAAATAACGGCCAGCGGTCGTTCGCTCAATTTCTGCTTCTGTACTGATCTTTGCATGATCCACCTGCCGTCCGGACCAAGAGGCAATGCTATATAAATAGCGAGAAAACCCCTCTAGATTTTTTGTCAGTGCTTCAGCTTGTATTTCTTCTTTAATATAAGTCTGGGCATAGGTTTCAAGAGTTTTTTCACAAGATTCAATATCTTCGAGCCAGATTCCTGGAAGAGTACCATGAGTCAAAGCCCTCTCAAGCTTAAAATCTTTTCCAAGTTCCAAAAAAGTTAAAGGCCCTAAAAAATACTGATGAATTCGACCAGGCATTAGATTTGCCTGACCACGACGAAGTTTTCTGGCCGAAGAACCTGTAAGGTAGAACTGGCATTTTTGCTTGTCGATGATGGCCTGAACTGTATTCAGTAGTGAGGGAATTCGCTGGACCTCATCAATCAATACCCGTTTGGCGTGTCCTTTGATGACGGAAACCTGCTCTTCCAACAACCCGGGCTGCCGAAGATACCTAATATATTCTCGTTCAAACGCCAGGTTAATAGCTAAATCCACTTCAATTTCTTCAAAAAGAGTCGATTTTCCGGTTTGACGGGGCCCCAATAGCAGAACACTTTTCTTTGATTTCTGTAATTTTTCAAAAATGAGCCGTTTATACATAGTGCTCATATTAGGACGTAAAATGAGCACTATGTCAATGATGTGGTTTTTTCACCTGAAAATGAGATTCGAAACCCCCTGATGGAGCCCTCGAAGAATCCGCGCCCCTTCATTTTTTCAGGGTCCACTCGGACATCAATTTCTTGATCTGAGTCTGATAGGCAACACCTTCCATTTCGCATTTCTGGCGAAACAACCTCAATAAATCCTCTGGAACTTTTAAGCTAATCAGCTTTGATTTAGACGATTGAGAAACATTGGCGAGAGCCATAAAATCCTCTACAAATTGAAGACGCTCTCTGATGGACATTTTCAAGCCTGCTTCAATTTGTGCCTCGCTCATAAACTGTACGACTTTTGTTTTGGCCATGAGCTCACCCTTTCAATTTCTTCTGCAATATCTCAAGAGCCTTGATATCGGCAAAATCCTGTTCTCGCCCAGCCCTCCTCTTCATCTTGATGAGATCATTCACACTCACGACCTTAATTTGCAGGCCCGCAAAATTGATTTTCACAACTTTCATCTTACGCAAATCTTCGTTGATTATAATATCAACGACCTCAGAGGGATTCTTCGGATTATAGAAGGACCATCCAATCAGGTTTCTTTGGTTTATATACTCTTCACGAAAATCAAAAACTCCCTTTGAATTCACTGGTAATCGCGACACGAGACCAATCCGATTGAGCGCCTGCTCGGCTTTTACAAAACTCTCCTCAGTTAAGGCTAATATGAGGTCGATATCCATCGTTCCGCGTACGACGCCATGAAGGACCATTGCAAATCCGCCCACGATCCCATAGCCGACACCGTGTTCATCTAGACTCCGAATCACTTTTAAGAGAAACACGTCCTTCTCCTTCTTTGGTATATACTAGTATATACCAAACGACTTCCATTTGTCTACGTCGTTATCACACCAAAGTTGGCAAAACCGCTCCCATTGGCCTCTCTATTTATCCCCGCCCTTCACCATTGCCACATCGCTCCATTTATTTTCCTGCTACCCAAAGATCAGCATCCCCCGTCCCAGTTCTGACTTCGATCAGCTTGCTCTTTAAAGTCCTATTTTCCGATGGACTTCTGCTTCACTTTCAACCAGAGTGACCACCAAGAATATCAGTAAAATGCTACAACCGGCGGTGCCGCCCGGTTCTGACAAACAAAGGATGATTTATGCAAAAACATGTCGTTCGTGTTTACCCTTCAAAAGAAAAACTCGAGAGAAAAGATCAGCTCGCTTGGAAGATGGCGGAACTAGCCACAGACAATGCGCCGATCAAACCTGATGTTGTCGATATGGTGATTAACCGTATTATTGATAACGCTTCTGTTGCTATCGCGTCAACTAACCGTCGCCCAGTGGCCAGCGCTCGCGCGCAAGCACTCACCCATCCTAAAGACGGTGGCGCTACTGTTTTTGGAATGCCTAACAATCAAAAGTTTTCGCCTGAGTGGGCAGCCTGGGCCAATGGCACCGCCGTTCGCGAATTGGATTTTCATGATACGTTTTTGGCGGCTGACTATAGCCACCCCGGCGACAACATCCCACCGATTTTAGCGGTTGCTCAACAAAAAGGCCGCAACGGTCAAGATTTGCTGAAGGGAATCGTCACTGGATACGAACTTCACGTCAACTTAGTGAAAGGCATTTGCCTCCATAAACATAAAAAAGACCATATTGCTCACCTCTGCCCGGCTCAGGCCGCCGGCATTGGAACATTGCTTGGGTTATCAACTGATGTTATTTACCAAGCTATTCAACAAGCGGTTCATGTGTCTTTCTCAACTCGCCAGTCACGCAAAGGCGAAATCTCCAGTTGGAAAGCTTATGCACCTGCTCACGCGGGTAAATTGGCGATTGAAGCTGTGGATCGCTGTATGCGTGGGGAAGGCGCTCCATCTCCTATTTATGAAGGTGAAGACTCGGTGATTGCCTACATGCTGGATGGTAAAGATGGAAAATATGAAGTTCCACTTCCGGAAAAAGGCGAAGAAAAACGGGCTATTCTTGAGACCTACACGAAAGAATATTCTGCCGAATATCAATCGCAAGCCTTGATTGACCTGGCTCGCAAAATGAGAACAAAGATTTCTAACTTTGATGACATCAAAGAAATCGTCATTCACACCTCCCACCACACTCATTACGTTATTGGTACTGGCGCTGGCGATCCACAAAAAATGGACCCAAATGCTTCTAGGGAAACGCTTGATCACTCGATCATGTACATCTTTGCCGTGGCACTACAAGATGGAACCTGGCACCATATTGACTCCTATGCTCCAGAAAGAGCAAAACGTCCGGACACGGTTCGCTTGTGGCATAAGATCAGAACACTCGAAGATCCAAAATGGACCGAAGCCTACCATGCTACGGACCCCAACAAAAAATGTTTTGGTGCTCGCGTCGAAATCCTACTTAATAGCGGTGAAAAGCTTGTGGATGAACAAGGTGTTGCCGATGCTCACCCCGCTGGCACACGACCTTTCAAAAGAGCAGACTACATTCGCAAATTTGAAACTCTCACCAAGGGTATTATCACTCCTGAAGAGAGCCAACGTTTCTTGAACCTGGTGCAACGTCTTCCAGAGCTGACCGCTGCCGAAGTTCAACAGTTGAACGTGCAAGTTCCTCTCGAGTCATTGACCAACAACAAGCGCGACGACAAAGGAATTTTCTAATGTTGTTTCAAAAGACAACTCCAACCGAAAAAAGAGCGGCTTTCCGAGCCGCTCTCAAAACAGGAAAACTTTTGCGTTTTCCTGGGGCATTCTCCCCACTCGTTTCACTATTAATTGAAGAACTTGGCTTTGATGGTGTTTACATTTCTGGAGCGGTTCTAGCCAATGATTTAGGGTACCCTGATATTGGTCTCACCACACTTTCTGAAGTGGCTGGGCGTGGGCGTCAAATTGCTCGCGTGACCAAATTACCTTCCATCATCGATATTGATACGGGATTCGGCGAACCAATGAACGTAGCACGAACCATTCAAGAACTGACAGAACTTGGTTTGGCGGGCTGCCATATTGAGGATCAGCAAAACCCAAAACGCTGTGGTCACCTTGACGGTAAGTCTTTGGTGGATAACACCGAGATGATCAAAAAGATCCGTGCGGCGGCAGATGCAAAAATCGATAGTAACTTTTTGTTGATTGCACGAACCGATGCCAGAGCCAGCGAAGGTCTCGACAAAGCCATTGAGCGCGCTAAGGCTTATGTTGACGCCGGTGCCGAAATGATTTTTCCGGAAGCTTTACAAGATGAAAAAGAATTCGAAATTTTTCGCAAGGCCGTCTCCGTCCCGTTGCTCGCTAATATGACTGAATTTGGTAAATCAAAACTATTGACTGCCGAACAGCTTTCAAATCTCGGCTTCAATTTGGTGATTTATCCGGTTACTAGTTTGCGAATTGCTATGGGTGCTGTGGAATCTGGTTTTAAAGAAATCCTTGCACAAGGAACCCAAGAGTCATTACTACCGACCATGCAACACCGACAGCGTTTGTATGAATTAGTGAAATACGCTGACTACAATAAATTTGATCAAAGCATCTACAACTTTAAACTTCAAAAATAGGGAATGAATAATGAACAACAATTACATCAATCCTGACTATGTACCAGAACCGGAGAAAATGAACGTCAAAAAAGGGCTTGAAGGGGCTGTAATAGACACTTCTTCTGTCTCAAAGGTGAATCCCGATACGAACTCTTTGATCTATCGCGGTTACCCTGTTCAAGATTTGGCAGAGAATTGCCGCTTCGAAGAAGTCGCTTATTTGCTCTACAAAGGTGAACTTCCGAACGAGCAACAACTCAGGGAATTTGAAAACCTCGAGCGCAGCTACCGTACGTTGAGTGAAAACAATTTAAACGTCATCAAAATGCTGCCCAAGAAGTGCCACCCTATGGATTCCATCCGTACCGGCGTGAGCTTTTTAGGATGCGAAGATGATCGGATCTGGGCCAATGACCCAGCCACCAATTTTGATAAAGCGGTTCGTTTACTCGCCAAGATCCCATTGATGGTGGCCGCAGATTTCCGTTTCAAAAAGGGCTTAGAGTATATTGCTCCTAAAAAAGAGCTTAGCCTCTCTGAAAATTTCTTTCACATGTGTTTTGGTAAAATTCCAGACGCCAAAATTGTAAGAGCGTTTGATGTTTCACTTATTTTATATGCGGAACATAGCTTTAACGCATCTACCTTCACCAGCCGCGTGGTCACATCGACCGAATCCGATATTTATAGTGCGACCGTTGCCGGCATAGGCGCCCTCAAGGGTCCACTCCATGGCGGCGCAAACGAACAAGTCATGCACATGATGAAAGAGATCAACGATCCAACCATCGCAAAAGACTGGATGTTGAACGCATTAGCACAGAAGAAAAAAGTGATGGGCTTCGGTCACCGCGTCTATAAGAGTGGCGACTCCCGCGTACCAACGATGAAAAAGTACGCGCAAATCATGGCGGACGTAACGGGCCAACAAAAGTGGATGCAAATCTACGATGCTCTCGAACAGACTATGGTCGAGAAGAAAAAGATTTATCCAAATTTGGATTTCCCAGCAGGCCCTGCCTATTACATGATGGGTTTCGAAATCGACTTCTTCACACCAATTTTTGTGATGGCGCGAACAACCGGTTGGTCTGCCCATATCATGGAACAATCTGCCAACAATCGTATCATTAGACCGTTGAGTGAATACGTCGGAGCGGCTCAACGAACCGTCGTCCCCCTGGCCCAACGTAAGTAACCATGAGTTCATTTCAAAGAGCCCCACAAGGGGCTCTTTCTTTTTCAGCGGAATCTAAATAGAATCCATTTGGCCGCGATCTAATACTCCTGCTACACTGACCTCATGAATGCTCCTCGTCGCAAATTAGCAATCACTGGTGGCCCTTCCGGCGGAAAAACAACTCTTATTGATACGCTCCAGCGAGATCTCGGACATCAAATTGCTGTTGCTCCAGAGGCCGCTTCGATTTTGTATCGCGGCGGATTCCCACGCCGCAAAGGAACTCTTCGCCAAAAGCACGTACAGCGCGCGATTTATTTTACTCAATTTGAACTCGAAGCGCTCGTGCAAGATGAATACAGCGATAAGCTCATCATTTGCGATCGTGGAAGCTTAGATAGCATGGCCTACTGGCCCAGTGACGGGACAAATTTTCTTGACTCAATCAATTCAACTCTCGAAAAAGAGATTACTCGTTATGACTGGGTATTGCATTTGGACACCGCTCCCGAAGAGCACTATGACTCAGAAAATCCGATTCGCACAGAATCCTACTCTGAAGCTCCACGATTAAATGATCGGATTCTTGCCGCCTGGCAACTCCACCCTCAACGCTGGGTGATCCATCACCATTCTGATTTTTTCAGTAAAATGAGCCAGTGTATGAAAATTATAAAGATGCTCTTGCAAAATAAATCTTACGCCGAAATCCAAAACACGGTTCAAAATTTCAGTGGTACTTGATCACAGTCATAAAATCGAAGGTAGGCGTAGCCGAGACTAGGTTGAAGTGAGAATTTAGGGCGAGAACGACCCTGATTATGCTTTTTCAACATCGTGCTAGGATTTTTTAAAGAGGTTACCAATCACTTGCCCCAAGTCCCCATGCAGAAGGTCGACTGGTTTTTTGACTTCTAATGGGGGAAGTCCATTGAGTTCTCGTCTGGCATCAAGCAGATTCTTATCTATGGCCAACGCTGCTTCAAAGAACTTACGTGCTGTGACATTGTCCCCTTTAACTTTGGAAACTAAACCCTGCACGAAATTTCCAACTGGCGAAATTTTCTCTTCACTAGGAACGCGAGCCATAAGTTGATCAATTTCAATGATCTCTTTGGCCTTATTTTTAGAATTAGGTAATAAGCCCACCTTAGCCCATACACGATAGACAACTAAATAATCTAACTTAGGATAGAGTTCAGTGGCCTTATTTATGAGAATAATTGCGCTTGCATATTGGCGCATAGACAAAAACTTCTTAGCTTCATCAGCTTTCGATTGTGCTTCGGATCTCTGGCTAACCTTTCCAGATTCCAGCTCTCTTTCGTAAAGAGCTAATTTCTGAGGATCAAGATGCAGTTCATACGCCTGATTGACCTTAGCCTTGACGGATTCATAAACCGAAATAAAGGCAGGACTCGCCTTGTTGGCGGGAGCCGATCCCAGATGCCGCTGAAGAAAATCAGCAAACACGGAGTGAGCCTCTTCTTTGCTCATATCTTTACGCCCCCCCATCATTTGGAGAACTTCGATTAAATTAATGTCTTTGATCTGCCCCCAAATTTTCTGCAGCCGAGCCACGCGCTCGCCTTCGGACATCTGGGCCACCTTTTCCGCGAATGATACAAAACGCAAACAAAGCATGTAGTAGAAGGCTCTATTGAATTCAATCAACTGGTTCTGGTGGGATTGATGAAGTGAGGCCAATGTCCCAATGTTCTCAATGGCCTTAACAATATCACTAATGTCAGAAATGACTCTCACTGAGTATTCCTTACGATTCTTGTCATGACTTGGGCCGAGCCGCACAGAATAGTCCTGCCAATTGGTCAGCTGATGATTGAGCCATTCCCCCGAGACTCGAGAACAGATCCACTCATCCAACAAAAGATAAAATTCTTCAGGATCAAGTGAAGGCGCTTCGCTTTCGCTTCCAATCCACTTGTCTTCAAAATGCACGGCATAGTTTTGATCCTGAATAGTCTTTGAAAGCCGAAGTGCCATTTGTTCTTCCATTACCTCAAGTACAGCATGGGGAGAAATAAGGTTTTCTTCTGCCAAACGAAGTCCTAGTTTTTTTTCGGATGGTTGTTTGAGAATGAGTTCGAGATCCTCGGGCAATACCCACCCCTTCGCGACAAGAAGCTTTCCGAGATAACTTTGTATGTCAGGACTTTCTACGGCAGTAACAAATCCCCGCCCCATGGTTACCTTTGTTTTTTCGCCCTTGTCACCAAGAAGGTGAATAACGCCACTGTAGGAGTTACCGACAGCTGCAGCGAAAAGGATTGGCAGTTCGTAACCATGAATGCGTTTAACACTATGAAGAATTTCTTCTAATTGAGAGGGATTTGCGCCAATTCGGTCTTGCAAGGAAAAGATACTTCGCGCCAAACTTTCATCATTAGTAGCCGCGGATTCCGTTTCTAAGAATCGTAAAACCTGATTGACCTCAAAAGGTTTCTTCAAAAAATCAATCGCACCAATTTCATCCGTCATATCTTTCATCATTTGCTTGTCGGTAAAGATCCCACTCATCAGGACAATCGGTAAAATCTTTGCATCAAAATTTTTGCGTATAGCCTTTGCAAGATCCACCCCTGGGGTCTGAGGCAATAAACAGTCAATAAACATCAACTTAAAAGAATCTCGATCCAATGTTTCAATCGCTTGATCCGGACTTGCACAAATCACAGATTCATAACCGGCTTTCTTCACAGCTCCAGCCAATGCATTCGCTAATATTGAGTCATCTTCGACTATTAAAACTTTTTTTGCTGCCATACTTTCTTATCGGAAGATCGAACGAAAATCTTTATAACGGCTAAGACCCCCATACATAAAAGCCAGATCCCCCCTATACAAAGTCTAGGTCCGA
>JBILOD010000096.1:0-9726 GCA_044374645.1 Pseudobdellovibrionaceae bacterium
GAAATTTCACGATTCCTTAAAGTGATCATGCAAACCATTTTTGCGCCCTTTATCAGCTCGTTTCTCTATCTCTTAGTGTTCGGTGTGTCTCTGGGGCAACATGTGCAATCTAAGGGAGATGTGAGTTATTTGGCCTATCTCATCCCAGGTTTAATGATGATGGGCCTGATCAACAATGCCTATCAAAACTCCTCCAGCTCGATTGTGAATATGAAATTCACTGGCGATTTAGAAGACCTTCGTACTGTGCCGTTATCCAATCAAACCATTGTTTGGGCGATGGCCTTGGCGGCGTGGGTCCGCGGAATGATCGTCGCCATTGTCACTTGGTTGACCGGCAGTCTCTTTATGTATTGGCAGCAAGGGGAAATCTTGGGGGTTGCTCATCCGTTGGCCTTTTTATTTTTTAGTTTAGTGAGTGGATTATCATTTGGTTACATCGGGATTGCGATGGCGTTTTGGGCTAAAACCATGGATCAATTGAGTGCTTTTTCTTCCTTCATTTTACTACCACTGATTTATTTAGGAGGAGTGTTTATTTCAATGGATCGTCTGTCGCCCTTTTGGAGATCCATCGCTCAGTGGAATCCGCTGCTTTATTTTATTGAAGGTTTTCGCTATTCGTTTCTAGGTTATAGCGATGTTTCAATTGAACGAGCAGCCGTTGTATCCTTAGCTGGTTTAGTGATTTTTTACTGGCGTGCTGTGAAGAGTTTGCGCCCCGGCTGTTTTAGTCGCTGGTGATGTCGGCATAGAGGTCATTCCTGAAGTTCTTCTTCGGCTCCCTTTTGTGGTGATTGATCCGTCAAAATGGCATCCGAAGGAGTTGAAACTTTTGGTGCTGAAATCAAATCAGGATATTCAGTGACGCGGCTAAGGACTTCCTCTTTCTGCCATTGACTCCAAGGGATAATGCCAAAAATAGTTTTACCTGAGCGCTCAAGTCCACTGAGCAACCGCTCCTGAATCTCTGATGGAATGAGATCATCGTCAAATTTGGTTGCAAGTCGCAGGTTTTCAAATTGGCTCGAATGACCACCAACCTCGGGATAGCCCCGTCTTTTAAATCCCTCTATCCACTCAGTTCCCTCAGTGACATCTTCGGAGATTTGTTTGAGGTATTGGTCGCTCAATTCTGCAGAAGGACCAGATGAGTCTTCGCAGGAGTGAAATGCAATCACATCACTACTACTGCCAATGCGATCTTTGGCTGCCGCAAACAGCGTGATACATGAGGATGCGCAAACAGCATGGGGAGGGAGGTAAGTCGTCACTGACGGGCGTTTGGATGTTTTGATAAGGTCATGAATTTTGTTGGCCGTAGGTATAGAACCTCCCAAAGAGTTCAATACAATCACCAGGGAGCCCTTGTTTTTATTAAGTTGCTCGGCGAATTGGCTGACAAGCCTATCTCCGGCAGGTGGGTCAGGAATTATCCCATGAAGCATGAGATAGGTTGTCTTGGTTGCTTTATCAAATTCAACAAAAGTACAAAACTCTTGGTTCAGGCAAGGGTCGCTAGTACGTCTATTCTTTCCAATCATCTGAATAGAGATTAACGAAACTCCGAAAAATACCTTCAGGATTTGATTCATGACTCGAACCTTCATGCTTCCTCCGCCTTCAAGCAAGATGACTAAATTCTATTTGAATTAAAGGAAGCAACCTAGTCCAGATTTAGGTCGTAGAAATCAGGAGATTCTTGGGAAAAAGGCATCCTCCGCCATTAGATTGGGGAGGATGTTAGTGCCCTGACCAATTAATTCTGAGCAGCAATGCAAGCGAGTTCAGCGATCTGCTTACTTCCGAAAAAAGAAACTTCAGAAAGCACCATCTCATACAAATCAGTTGTACCAATCTTGAGAACGGCGCTGTATCCAGCATCGGCAACACCATCAGAATGACAGTATGTCAGTTGAGAATTGTTTCCTGAATCGTCTGGGTAGCAGCTGAGAGTTCCAAAGACGACCTCTTCGCCGTTATTTTTAACAATCGCTTGATTTTGTTGATTGTTTAGAGTGACGGTATATCCGGTCTTGTTGTCTTTACTAAAGCAGTGAATTGGAGCCGCAAAACTCACAGTATTTAGACCAACGATTAAAGATGCGATGAATAACTGTTTCATAGGACCTCCTAAAATTTGTCCAAACTCTAGGGTAAGTCAGGAGAAAAAGCCATTGGGGTTATCTTGTTTTAACATATTTTCGCAGTTAACAGGGCGGTGAAAAAGTCCAAGTTCCTTTGTTTTCCCCCTCAATCCTCGTATCAATCTATTTCATGCTACTCCTTCATTCGATTTGGGGGCTACGGCTAGCATCCTGGAGCTTTTTGACCGCCCTGAAGGGCGTTTTTCACTACTCTGCTAGAATTCGAAGTTAGGTTTCAATGTTTCCAGTCATAACAAGGTGAGCCATACTTCCGGTTTGGGGTTAGATCCATAGAATGAGTTAAACTCTCGGGCAAGGGGGACCTTCGAAGGTTTGTTCAAAAACAAACATTAAAAAACTAATCAGTTGTTGCTCAAATAATGCGGCCTAGGTATTTGCTTAAATGTAAAACTCAGATTCTTGGATAAGGAGCCGGAATGTTTAATCAGTTGTCTGACAAAATTCTTGGAAGTTTTAAAAAACTTCGCGGGCAAAATAAGATTTCCGAAGCAAACGTTGAAGAGGCTATTAAAGAAATTCGAATGAGTCTGCTTGAGGCGGACGTGAACTTTAAAGTTGTTAAGAGCTTTATTGATCGCGTAAAGGCTAAAGCTCTTGGGGCAGATGTTCTAGACGGCGTAAATCCTGGTCAGCAATTCACAAAGATTGTCCACGATGAACTCGTAACCGTTCTCGGGACAGAGGCTGTAGATATCCAGTTGCGCGATAAACCCGCAGTTTTGTTTTTGGTGGGTTTGCAAGGGGCTGGTAAAACCACGTCTTGCGCTAAATTGGCTCTCTACATTCGTAAAAAATTTAATAAAAAAGTTGGTTTGGTTCCAGCCGATATCTATCGTCCAGCGGCCATTGATCAATTGCAGACTCTTGGAAAGCAAAACAATTTTCCGGTGTACCCTTCGATCACCACTCAAAAACCCGAAGACATTGTGACCAGCGCCAAGACTTGGGCTAAGGCCGAAGATCTCGATGTCGTGATCGTCGATACGGCCGGTCGCTTGCAGATTGACGACGAATTGATGGGTGAGCTTGAGCGCATTAAAGGGATTTGGACTCCTCATGAAGTCCTGTTGGTTGCTGATGCGATGTTAGGTCAACAGTCTGTCAATGTGGCTGAGGGTTTTCATAAGCGCCTTGGTTTGACGGGATTGGTTCTTACCAAGGTCGATGGTGATGCTCGCGGAGGGGCAGCATTAAGTATTCGTGAGGTGACCGGGATTCCGATCAAGTTTCTAGGGGTCGGTGAGAAGGTAGTGGCTCTTGAAGTGTTCCACCCTGACCGTCTGGCTTCACGCATTTTAGATATGGGTGATGTATTGACCTTGGTCGAGAAAGCTCAAGAAGTCATAGATGCCAAAGAGGCTGAGGAATCCGCCCGCAAGATGATGCGTAATGAATTTACGGTTGAAGATTTTTTGCAGCAAATCCAGCAGCTTAAAAAACTGGGTGGTTTTGATGGAATTCTCAAGTTTATTCCGGGTATGGGTCAGCTCACCAAGCAGCTCAAGGATATGACTCCCCCGGATCAGGAGATAAAACGGATTGAAGCGATCATTCGTTCGATGACCCCCCAGGAACGCCGCAATCACAAGATTCTGAATGGTTCGCGTCGCTTAAGAATTGCTAAGGGTAGTGGAGTTGAGGTGAAAGACGTGAATCGCTTTATTAAGCAGTTTGAAGATTCAAAGAAAATGATGAGTCAATTCATGAAGATGGGAATGGGTAAAGGAGGCGGAGGTCGGTCGCCTTTTGGCTTCTAGAGGCCCTGAGGAGAGTGATCAAACCACAGTCACTCCCACTTTTTAGGTTTTTTACCGATAAAAGTCTTGCGTTTCCAGGCCTTTGTCGGTAAAGCCTTCAGATGCTCTAATTTTGCTAGCACTTATTTTTTAAGTATTCGTTAAAAAATAGTTAAAGAATGGGTGTTTGTTGAAAATTAGGATTTTTAAGTAATTTTAGTTGCAGTAGTTTTTGTAGCAATTTGTTTTTTTTGAGGAGAATTTGCGATGGCAGTTGTTATTCGCTTAGCCCGCTGTGGTTCTAAACATAAGCCTAAATACCGTTTGATGGTTGCGGATTCGCGCCGTTATGTAACTGGTAAGTATTTGGATAATTTGGGATATTACATTCCGAAAGTGGGCGTACAGCAAGAGAGCATTCATATTGATCTTCCAAAGATCAATGATTGGATCAAAAAAGGTGCGAAGCCCACGGCAAGAGTCCAGTATTTAATGAAACAGTCCCAGAAGTAATAAGTTCTTGATTCATTCTTAGTTTCGTATTGAACTTAGAGTTGTAGCACCTATTTCTGTGCTTGTTTGAAGTGAAAATGTTGAGGCTATTCTAGAGTGAGGGAAATTTTATGAGTTCAGGCCTGAAAGAAGTAGTGGAGTTCATGGTTAAATCTCTTGTAGATCATCCCGATCAAGTGGATGTCAAAGAGGTTATTGGTGAACAAACAACTGTTGTTGAGCTCAAAGTAGCTAAACAAGATCTTGGTAAAGTGATTGGCAAACAAGGTAAGACGGCTCGTGCGATGCGCACCATTCTTACTGCTGCCAGCGCTAAAATGAACAAGCGTAGCGTGCTCGAAATCGTTGAGTAAGTTACTCTGAGATTTTGCTGAAAATAAGAATTACTTAAGGGGGCTGCAAGGTCCCCTTAATTATTTGTGCTGGAACAAAAATGTATCCGCCATCACTAGGGTAGAGATATGAATATGAACTCCTCAAATCCATCTGATTCATCCAAAAAAAACAACGTTTCTGACAGTGCGCCTGCTGTTCCGTCCACCCGCAAGGTTGGTAAGGTCACAGGAGTGCATGGCCTGAAGGGTGAGCTTTATGTTTATGTATTTTCAAAAGATGTGAGCTGGATTGATGACCTCAAAGAGATCGTCCTTGAAGATGTAAAAGGGGTTCGTAAAATATTTCCGGTGGAATCTCTACGTCCTTTCAAAGAAGGATTTCTCGTTTTTGTGAAGGGGATCACCGATCGTACCGCCGCTGAAGGTTTGCGTGGGTTGTTGGTTTATGTCGATGCTGATCTTTTTACCACTGACGAAGGTGATGAGAGTTTTTACTTAGTTGAAATCGAAAATTTTAAAGTCTTTGATAAAGAAATTCCCCTTGGAGTGATTGAGGCCTTCAGTAGTAATACCGTTCAAGATTTATTAGTGGTGCGTATGGAGAACGGAGTTGTTGAGATCCCGCTGGTCGAAGATTTTTTAGTGGATATCGATTTTGACAAAAAAGAAGTGCACATGGATTTGCCAGCGGGTTTGATTGAAGTGCAACGAGATCCCAAAGCATGAAATTTTCAGTGGTAACGCTGTTTCCTGATCTGATTGAGCAAGTCCTCAAAATCGGAGTTGTCGGGCAAGCGATCGCAAAAGAAAAAATCAAAGTCGATATTTTTACTCCTAGGGCATGGACTCATGATATCCATAAGACTGTCGATGATCGCCCTTTTGGTGGTGGTGACGGAATGGTGATGATAGCGGAGCCGTTGGCTCAATGTTTAGATGCCATTTTATCTGAGACACATTCAGAACCTCCTCCTTGTCCTCGCCGAATTTTTCTATCTCCCCAGGGACGAAGATTAGACCACCATTTGGTTCTTGAGCTGGCGCAGGAATCTCATTTGCTTCTACTCTGTGGTCGGTATGCAGGGGTCGATCAACGACTTCTCAACCATTATGAATTTGAAGAAATCTCTCTTGGCGATTTTGTGCTGAGTGGGGGTGAGTTAGGGGCACTTGTTTTGATTGATGCCGTTGGGCGCCAGTTACAAGGGGTTCTAGGTCATGAGGCGTCGTCCACGGAAGATAGTTTTGCCGGAGATGGCCTCCTTGAAGCCCCATGTTTTACTCGTCCTCGGGAGTGGAAGGGGCAACCGGTGCCCGAGCTTTTATTGACCGGACATCATGCCCAAATTGCTGAAGATCGGTGGCTTCTTGGAGTTTTGATCTCTTTTGTAAAGCGCAATGATCTATTTGAGCACTACATTCAAAAACAAACCATCAAAAAGAAAGTCTGGTTGAGAGGGCTGGAGAAACTCAAAACTCTCCCGAATATCGAATTGACCTCTTTGGGCTTAACCCGTAAGAACCTTGAAGATTTTGAAATTCAATTGCGACATCTTAGAGTCATTTGAGACCCGTCTATCATGAGGGTGAAAAACTCTTTTGAGAGAGAAGGACGCAGATTGGACTTTTTCACCGCCCTGGTAGGTTCTGGGATGGTCTTTGAGGAGTTGATATGGAAACACCATATGTTCCCCGTTTGGCGGTGGGATTGGTGCATTATCCTGTTAAGGATAGAGCCGGTAAAATAGTTGCAACCAATGTGACCAATTTTGACATTCACGATATTGCTAGGGCCTCGAAGGTTTACGGCGTCGAGCGCTATTACATCATTCACCCGATGAAGGAACAATTGATGTTTGTGGACCGTGTATTGGACCACTGGCGGGTGGGAACGGGTGCTGGGTACAATCCAAAGCGGCGTACGGCTTTAACGGATGTTTATACAGCCCCCGATTTGGAGACGGCTGTGAAAGATTGGGGAGTGCCCTGTTTGAAGATTGCCACCCATGCTCGGCCGTTAGAGGGCGTAAAATCCTACACTTTTGGGGAATTACGCAAAACTTTACATGAAGATAAACAATCTGTGTTCTTGATTTTGGGCACAGGATTTGGTTTAACCACTGAGCTAATGCAGTCTTGTGACGGGGTTTTGGAGTCAATTAGAGGGGCTCCCCCTGAGGATTACCGCCACCTTTCAGTGAGGTCGGCCGCAAGTATCTGTCTTGACCGATTAATGGGGCCATGGTAAGCCTTGGCTTCTTTGACTTTGAGCTAACTGTAGAATGAGGAAGAATATGAGCGATCTCGTTAGAAAAATATCACTTTTGAACAAGAAAAATAACCACCCAGCTTTTAGCTCAGGTGATACTATAAACGTTCACATGAAAGTTAAAGAAGGCGATAAAGAACGTATTCAGGTTTACAAGGGCGTTGTAACTAAAGTTCAAGGTTCTGGTGCTAGCCGCAGTTTTACTGTTCGTAAAATGTCTGCAGGTGTTGGCGTTGAAAGAACTTTCCCTTTCTTGAGCCCTTCTATTGATAAAGTTGAAGTTGTGAGCCACGGTAAAGTTCGTCGTTCACGCCTTTTCTATCTTCGCGACCTTAAAGGTAAAGCGGCTAAAATTAAATTTGAATTGGTTGTTCCTGAGTCAGCATCTGCTGCAGCTGAAACAACTCAGGGCTAATTGCTCGCAACTAACTAAAACTGAATTACAGTTATGGTTTGTTAATTAAGGAGATCTCGCAAGGATCTCCTTTTTTATTGGTTGTTTGCATCAGTGCTTCAGTCTTGCGGTGCTGTCGTATTTTGGGGGAGTCAATAATGGCCACAAAGAAAAAACCAACAGTCATGGAAAAAATTGATTGGCGTCAGATGGGGCCAGCTCCAGTGATTGGCGTGGATGAAGTAGGGCGTGGGTGTTTGGCAGGCCCTGTCTATGCGGGTGCTGCGATCTTACTGAGTGATGCCGTTGAGGCAGAACTTACCGACTCAAAATTATTAAACGAAGATAAGCGCGAACGCCTATCCATTGACATTCTCAAACAGCACAAGGTTTGTGTGGCTTGGGCCACTGAAGACGAGATCGAGACACTCAATATTTTTCAAGCGTCCCTGCTTGCAATGAAAAGAGCGGTTGAAGGCTTGGGGGTTACGAGTGGCCATATCCTTGTTGATGGAAAGTTCGCAATCCCCGGAATGAAAAACTTTATCCAAACTCCGTTGATCAAAGGCGATTTACGGGCAACACCTATCTCGGCAGCAGCAATATGCGCTAAAGTCGCACGCGATCATCTTATGCATAACCTGGCAAAGGAGTATCCAGGTTATGGTTTTGAAAAACACAAAGGGTATGCCACTGAAGATCATCGTATGGCCATTCAGAAGTTGGGGCCTTGCAAAGTGCATCGACGTTCCTTTGGCGGCGTCCGCGAATTTCTCGGTGCTCAGTCTCTTTCAATGTAGGCTTTCGATCACAAAATCGAGGTTTCAGTTTTTGCATCAGGGGTTGTTATGACGGTATCGCCGTCGAATCAGCCTAAAGCGCATTTGCGTGGATCCTATGCTGAACAACTCGTATGTGATCACTTTGGTCGCATGGGTTACAGAGTTCGTTTTCATCAGAAAAAAATCTTTGGAGTGGAGTATGATTGGGTCTTTGAGGGACCAGTGGGGGCAGCCTATGTTGAGGTCAAGTCGGTGAAGTCTGCTGACTTCTATTTGCGGCGTTGGCCCTGGCGCCAGAAAAACCGATTTCTGAGGGTGGCCTCTGTTTTGGCCGAACGTGAGCGTGCTCAATTTTTTCTCGCATTGGTCGATTACAAAGATAAAGTTCATTTATTTAGGGTGGGCAGCGAATTATAACCTTCCTTTATGCCGCGCAAATTCCAAAGCGCGGTAAAACATCATGGACGACTGCATAACGATGAGCAACCACGGCATCATGGAAGAGCTTCCAGTCACTAGTGAGAAATCCTGGAGTGTAGGTATAGATTTCCAGGCCTGTGTCTTTTTTCTTTTCACTTCCAAGAGCTCGATATTTCCAACTGCCTTTACCTTTTGATTTATAGTGAATGGTGGCCGGGCCAAAACTAAACTGCCCTTCAGCAATAGCATCGAGCCAGCGAGCGTGTCGGGCATGGGCATCAGGGGTTTTTGTATTTCTTAGAAGCGTATCGATGATCTTTAAGTCCTGTTCCTTCGGGCCCTCATAGTTTTCAAGGGCCATCGCACGATCATCCGCGCGCCAAGCTCGGAAAACTTTGACCATCATTACGGCCGATTGCAAATAAATTTCAGGATTGTTTCGTACGATAATTTCACTCCGCCCATTTTTGTATTGCCATTGCAAATAGGGTAAATCTGGATAAACATCAGCGGCGGCATGCCCTAGGGGTTTGGTAGAAAGAAATTCCCGGATGAAGGCCAGAGGATTACGGCGCTCTTGAATCATGATGGCCAAAACACGCAATATAATTGGGAAGAGATGGGTACTGCGTTTAAAAGCGGTTCGAAAGACCTCCCAATGGGAGCGCTCTTTGATTTTTTCGAGTTCACCGGTGTTCGGGCTAGATAGCTCCGACACCTGGTTGATCTCGTTACGTCCACCCATAAAACCCTGATGGGCAAACGTATCTGCATAAACGTGGATGGCGACTCCGAGACGATGTAGGGCACGAGATGTGTTTTTATCAATGAGAGTGGTGGCCATCATATCCCTGGCGATAGCACTATCGGGTCGACAAATTAATCGCTCAGCATCGGATAATCCCGTCGAAGTATTTTGAGGACTACCACCATTTCCTGGCAAAAAATGAAAGGGAAGCCAGGCGAGGTGATTTGATACCTCAATAAAATTTGTGTAATCAATCATTTTGTGAGCGGGGGCACTACGCTCATACATAAATAGGCTGTTTGAAAATTGAATGGGGCCTGAATTGGTAGCGTCATCAATGTATTGTGCGGAATAAGCGATA
>JBILOD010000511.1:0-3197 GCA_044374645.1 Pseudobdellovibrionaceae bacterium
ACCAACTTCATCGCCTCTTCGAGGCCACCCTCTTTGACCTGTAAATCGACGATTTCCGAAGCGGCAATCTTAAGATCTTCCAGGAGATCACCAATTTGCACTTTTGCAGGCACGAGAAGCTGAATATGATTTTTAGATTGCTGAACAATGTAGGGATTTTCGAAAACACGTTCTTGTTTTAGGGAGATCACAATTTCTCTTCGACTGAGTTCCGATATGATCTCGCGTGTGGGTCTCTGACAAAGCAACTCACCTTTGTTGATCACGGCAATGCGATCACAGAGCATTTCCGCCTCTTGTAAATAATGAGTGGTCAGCAATATCGTGAGTCCGTCACGATTCAACTCCCGGACAAAATCCCAAAGTGCTTCTCGCAGTTCTATGTCAACTCCAGCCGTCGGTTCGTCCAATAAAAGGAGTTTAGGTTTATGCACTAAGGCTTTGGCGATCATCAGGCGGCGCTTCATGCCTCCTGAAAGCTGTTTCACTTTTTTTGATCGTTGCTCCCAAAGATTCAGCTTTTGCAAAAGGTATGCGATATGCTCGCCGTTATGGCGAATACCGTAATACCCTGAATGAAACTGGAGGATTTCTTGCACTTCAAAAAAACCATGGGTGATGATTTCCTGTGGCACGACACCAAGGAGCGGCTTGGTGTGCTTTGACTCATTGACCACGTCGTAACCAAAAATCCGGGCCGAGCCTTCGGTCGGTTCTTCAAGGGTCGTGAGAATCGAAATCAGTGAGGTTTTGCCTGCACCATTGGGACCTAACAATCCGAAGATTTCACCCGCCTGAATGGAAAACGTGAGTTGATTCAAGGCCCGATGCATTTGCGCTTCGGGTCCGTTTGCTTTGCCATAGAATTTTGTTAAGCCCTGAACTTCAAGAGCTTGTGCACTCACATTTATATCCTACCTGGCTCGACTGATCGATGTATGGAACTCAACCTCAGGATTCTCACGGCGAGCCCAATTCAGATCCCACTCTTGATTGAGTAATATCACCGGTTGATCAATAGCATCTCGGTAAATTGTAAAACCACCCTTCAAATTATCAACAGGTTTTCCATCTTTAGTGCGCGGCCAGCGCGCCACGGTGAAAGGCGCACGAGTCAAACGCACTTCGAGGTTGTATTCATCCAGCATTCGGTGGACTAGCACTTCAAATTGAAGTTCCCCGACCACACCTATCAAGGGGTCTTGGGCTCCAACGAAAGGATCCACAAAGAGCTGAATCGCTCCCTCCTCAGATAGGTGCTTAAGCGCTTCGAGCATTTTTGTACGTTTCAGGGCATCACGAACAGAGAGTTTACCAAAAAGTTCAGGAGCGAACTTAGGAATGTCTTCGAAGAAGACGGTGCCCGAAATGGCCACGGAGTCTCCAATTTGAAAATTGCCAGTATCATTCACACCAACGATATCGCCAGCATAGGCCTCGTCGATGGTGGCGCGATCACCCGCAATAAACTGATTGGAGTAGGCCAAGCGGAGTTCTCGCTCCAAACGCATATGCTTAACCTTCATTCCGCGCTCAAATTTGCCCGAACAAATGCGCAAGAACGCTACGCGATCACGGTGGCGACGATCCATATTGGCTTGGATCTTAAAGACGAAGCCAGAAAAATTCTGATCGAGAGGGTCCATAGTTTTGGCATCACGGGTGGTTCGAGGCTGTGGCCCCGGTGCAAACTTGCAGAAAAACTTTAGAAACGTATCCACACCAAAGTTTTGCTTAGCACTGCCAAAAGTGACCGGACTGATCTTGCCCTGTAGAAACTCTTCAGGATTAAACTCCGGCAAAACCCCTTCCACCAATTCAAGCTCTTCTCGAACTTGCGCTAAGATTTCGGCTTCAACCAAAGTATCTAACTTTGTATCATTGATTCCGTCCTCGGTTTTTAGGATCGTGACCTCTAGGTCATCCTCACGACGTTGATCATAGAGAATCACCTCTTTGGTCCACCGATTGTAAATGCCACGAAAACGCTGTCCAATGCCTATTGGCCAGGTCACTGGGTGACAACTCATTCCGAGAGTGGATTCGATTTCATCGATTAAATCCAAGGGTGACTTACCTTCACGATCGAGCTTGTTGACGAACGTGAAAATTGGAATGTGTCGGTAACGACAGACATCGTAAAGTTTGCGGGTCCGTTCCTCAACCCCTTTAGCAACGTCAATCAGCATGGTCGCACTGTCAACGGCCATCAAAACCCGATAGGTATCTTCTGAGAAGTCTTTGTGGCCCGGAGTATCGAGGAGGTTTATGCATAGATCTTCGTATTTGAAAGTCATCACAGAAGAGGTGATCGAGATTCCCCGCTGCTTTTCCATGGCCATCCAGTCGGAAGTAGCAGCCTTGGTTCCAGATTTTCCCTTGACCTCGCCGGCCTCATGAATCACCCCGCCATGAAAGAGCAGTTTTTCGGTGAGGGTGGTTTTTCCGGCATCCGGGTGGGAAATGATCGCAAAGGTGCGACGTTTTAGAATTTCTTGACGTTCTGAACCTGCATAAAGCATCGGGCCGTTCTCCTAGAATTATAGTAAGCGCCATATAGAGCTCACGAATCATCAGACCATTGAATTGAGTGGGAATAAATACCGTTTTCGAGACACGAAATCCATCAGGAAGGTTAAAGGCTTTGCCGCAGAGCTTCCTGATGGATGATGTATGTCTATTGTGGGCGCTCCCTAAACCTTAAAAAAAATAGAGCCCTGCTTGCCGCAAGGCTCTTGGAACTTTTAGCGATTACAATCTAACAAGTGCTAGTTAGAGTCTGTTCGGAGTTACCGGAAATAGAGTGGCGAAGTTAATTTTTTGAGCTGTTAAGGCGCAATTTTGAGCCTTAGCCAGCAGCTAAGGAGAAAAATTGCAACGGCAACAGGCAAAAAAGTAACGAGACAATCTGTTTTCGCTAACTCCGAACAGGCTCTAATTATTGGAGAGATTGCAGATCGTTTTTTTAGTTTGGTCGTTGGTTTGGCGGAAGAAAAAGGACTTATTTCAAAAGAGCATTTTTCTGTTGATGGGACTCTAGTTGAAGCTTGGGCAAGCTTAAAGAGCTTTCAGAAAAAGGACGACGAGAAGTCTTCTTCCTCTGATGATGATAAAGGCCCAGGAAATGGAAAAAATCCAGAAGTTGATTTTAAAGGTGAAAAGCGATCCAACGAAACTCATGAGTCGAAATCTGATCC
>JBILOD010000512.1:0-3195 GCA_044374645.1 Pseudobdellovibrionaceae bacterium
CAAGATACGAAATTCTTTTTTTTGGCAAATCCCCTTATTTCGAATTCACGGAGGTTATCTATGAAACGTTTACTTGTTTTAGTCCTACTTATTTCTCAATCCCTGTGGGCTCGCGACGCTGGCTCGTTTGCAACCAAAGATTTCACTGACATTGAGTCTGTCACATCCCAGTTAACTCAGTCTGTGGATCCCCAAGACCTGCTCGTGGTCTTCGATATCGACAACACACTCCTGCGTCTCGAGCGTGATCTCGGAAGTGAACAGTGGTTTTTATGGCAGCGAAATCTTCTGGAGAAGGGAACGCAAGCGCTTCCTCTTGTGGCCACCACGATTGATGATCTGCTCACCATTCAAACCTGGATCTACAATGTCATCCCAACCACGCTAGCGACACCTCAGCAAGGTCCATGGATTCGCGGCCTACGGGCACGAGGTGCTTCTGTGATAACGCTCACTTCACGGGTCCTCTCTACCCACGATGCCTCCCTTCGCGAACTCAACCGCCATCAACTCAACCTCTCGACAGCCACGGATCTTGCTCTCCCATTCGAGGGAATTCCCTATATTCCGTACTCCCTCGAAAATCCATCATGGAGTGGCTTAACCCCTACAGACTTGGTCAACTTCAAGCTATCGCAGCCCAAACAAGTCCTATTTGATCGTGGACTATTCTTAACCCAAGGGCAGCATAAAGGGGCCATGCTTAAAACGCTTCTGTCTCGAATGCAGAGAAAATTCAAAGCGATCATCTTTATCGATGACCGCAGCGGTCACATCGAAGCCATGCGCCAGATGGCGACAACCATTCCCCATGAAATTTACTCCCTGCAATTTAATTTATCAGAAACATGGACAAAGCCCTTCATTGAAGGACCTAAGGACCAAGTGGAGGCGGACTGGTGTGCCTTCGCTACATGGCTCAATGAAACCTGGTATACTCAGCCCAACACACGCATTTATCGTTCATGCCCAACCGGGACCTTGTTTGAACATAGAATAGAGTAGTACGTTTCACCACAATCCTATGGGCTAAGCGCGAGCTCCTTAGAGCTCGTTCTGAAGTTCAAATGCTTGTCTCAAAAAAAATAATCGATTTAAATTGCTAGATTCAAAGATCATAGAATGGCAAATTGGACGGGAGGTCATCGACATCGATTGGCATGGTTTATTTTAACAAGCGGGGCTAACTTCAACCAGTCAGGTGTTTTTAATTGGTCGGTCATTCAGGTAAAGACTAAAATACATTGAGGCATTGAGTTTCACTAGGGTTGCGCCACCTCCAAGCTTGAGGTGGCCCCAATATCCATTGGTTTAATTTTTAGAGATATTTGGAAATTTTATTTACAAGTGGTGAAATGCTTTCCATCGTAATATCCATCATCGTAGCCATCATCCCTACCAACTCTGTAGCCATGGTCATAAGCAGGATCGTAAGTGTCATCGTAGCCATCATCATAACCTCGGTTATAGTCATAGCTGTTTTCATTTTGACCCGCATAATAACCATCGTTGTATCCGATGTTATAGATGTCACGTCGTCCATCGCTGAGCCCTACACTGTATCCAGAATCATAGTAGGTAGAATCATTGAGTCCATCTTGATAGGCTAGAGCATAGACTTGCTTGTAGGCTTTCTTGTAAGCATTTTTATAGGCCTTGTTCTTGCCAGCTTTGATACCGGCGGTTGTTCCATTTCTAGTCCCTGCGATTTCTCCATCTTCTGAACCTTTTTTCATGGCAGTTTCACGACCGGCAATTTTACCTTCACGCTTACCTTGTTTATAGGCATCCATGTACTGGCTGTTTTTTGGTTTGTAGATTTCAAGAAATTTGTTGAAAGTTCGGGTGTAGACCTTCTGATAAACAGTTGAGTATGGATCATTGTAGGTTTTTTCGCAGCTGATCTTCATACAATAGACGCCTATCTCTTCTTTGCTGGCACCCTCTGCTGGCGCACCAAGGGCCACCGGTAAATCTCCACACTGTAGCTTTGGTTGATTCGCTGCTTGTGCTCTTGCCCCAAAGGATTGATTGGCACTTAAACCTTCAGGTTGTGAAGTCGGGTGAATGTTAGCATTCGAATGGCCTCGAGCTTCATTATTACTTGGAAACCCGAAAACGTTTGGATTGGAATTAGCTTCTTGAAGTGCCTTTTCTTCCCGTTCCTCCTCTGTAAGACTTCCGGTGCTTCCGATAAGGTTGCGAAGTCTAGTTAAAGTTGACTTGGAAGAAGTCGACGCTGCCCGCTGTTGAGCCGCTTGCGGTGTTGTTCGGGTTGCTTTGCAATTGGAATTTGTGCCCTCTCCGTAGCCCACATCGTAACCATAATCGTATCCATAATTGTAGCCATTTTGATAGCCGTCAGAGCTGCCGGCATTTTTTCCATCGGAGTATCCACTGTCATAGCTAAAATAATTTCTGCTCGCATTGCGACCATCTCGGTAACCATCTTTGTAGGGGCCGATGAGCTTTCCAAAGCTATAACCCGCGTTGTAACCATTATAATAGGATTGATCCTGGCCGTCCTTTAGCCCATCTCGTTGACCATTTTTTTCACCGTCAGCCGTACCTTGTGCGATCGCATTGGCGTCATTTTTTGAAGCTTCAAGAGCCTCTTTGAATGCGATTTTAAAAGCAGTGGAATAGGATTTCCTGTAGGCGATTTTGTAGTTGGCTTTTGTGTTCCCAAGTTTTTCGCCAAAATCAAAACCTGCCTTGTGGCCCTCTTCCGCAGTGAGGTTATTGGCCGCACCAATTCCATCAATTTTTCCCTGCTTGATGCCATCTTGTGTGCCAAGCTTTCGTCGCTGATTCATGAGTTTTTTGGCGCTGACAACTCCTGCATGAAAAGCCCTTTTGGGCGCTCCAGACTTACATTGATTCTGATCAAAGGTTGGATCTGGAGTCCAAACTGAAGCCGGAGGTTGCACCTCACCAGCAGTTGAGGTCGCGGCAAAGCTAATGTGTGGAAGGGATAAAGATCCCGTCATTACGAATGAAACAAAAGAACGATAAGCTTTCATAGGCACCTTCAAGATAAAAAAAATTAATGTTGAAAAAAATCTTCCTTGCAAGCGTGCCAGTAGCAAAAAAACCAACAAAAGTGACAAAACAAGGCCTGTTTAGGGGGGGCAGTAACAATTTTGGGGCTGTTTTCCATTCTATCGACGAATTGCTTCAAATTAAATGACACCG
>JBILOD010000513.1:0-3168 GCA_044374645.1 Pseudobdellovibrionaceae bacterium
CATGCTGATGGATTGTCTGGCCGCTGGTCGAGGTATTTCTCTTCCTGCACAAAGTACCGGAGGCGCCAAACTTTGTACCTTTGCAACAACGACCCATGCTGCTGTTCGACGTCAGTTTGGTTTACCCATCGGTAAGTTTGAAGGGGTTGAAGAACCTGTTTCAAGAATCGTGGGCTTTAACTATATGTTAGAAGCGCTTCGCCGTTTTACCTTAGGCGCGCTTGATAAAGGTATAAAACCACCGGTAATCACTGCCATCACAAAGTACAACTCCACTGAGATAAGCCGTAAAATCATCAATGATGCCATGGATACTATTGGTGGTAACGGTATCTCGATGGGTCCACGTAACCTGCTGGCTGAAATGTATATTGCCACGCCGATTGGGATTACGGTTGAAGGGGCGAATATTTTGACTCGCACTCTGATGATTTTTGGACAAGGGGCTTTGCGAGCTCACCCATTCGCCTTCAAAGAGGTTGAAACGGTCGAAAAAGGGGATGTGGCTGGATTTGATGCTGCTTTCTGGGGGCATATTGGACACATCGTTCGCAACGGTTTCCGTGCTCTTTGTTTAAGCCTCACTCGAGGTTATATTGCGGGAATTCCAGCAGGCGCAGGGCCTCTTGCTGTTTACTATCGCCGACTGGTTTGGTCTTCAGCCTCATTTGCAATTTGGTCCGACATTGCGATGGGAACATTGGGTGGAACTTTGAAGCTCAAAGAAAAACTGACTGGGCGTTTTGCTGATATCTTATCGTGGATGTATATCTGTACAGCGGTCATCCGTCGCTATGAGGCCGAAGGTCGTAAACCTGAAGATTTAGCGTTTGTCCGTTTTTCTTTAAAGTATGGATTACAACAGATTCAAAATGGTTTTGATGGCATCTATGACAACCTTTCCATTCCTGGCTTAAGCTGGTTTGTTAAGGGTTGGGTTGGTGCTTGGTCACGTATTAATTCTTTGAGTTCACACATCACTGATAATTTAACTCACGCGATGGTAGACGTGATGATTAGTAACAATCCCACTCGCGATCGCATGATCGAAGGCATGTACATTCCGTCGAATGTGAATGAGCAGGCCGGACGCCTTAATAATGCTTTTAAGATTGTGAGTCAGGCCGATGCCGCTGAAAAGAAGATTCGCAAGGCTGTTAAAGATGGCGTGTTGCCGAAGAAAAAAGTGCATTTGCTTGTCGAAGATGCGTTGGCAAAAGGTGTTATTACTTCTGAGGACAAAGACATGCTGATGAAGAGCGAAATTGTACGATTTGATGCCGTACAAGTCGATGACTTTAATGAACAGCAATATCATTCAAATACCACTGAATCTTCAGTGATGGGTTTAATGAAATTGTAAGAAGGCTCATTGAGCGCCACTGAGTTGTTAGGGTTATAGGTCAACAATAAAAAAGGCGGTGTGAAGACACCGCCTTTTTTATTGGGGCAAAATGGTTTGTGGCATGCAATTTAGGCGACTCTTAACAGTTTACTAGTGCCTCTATTGAGTGTTTGTTCCAGGTGATTTTGGTTTTCGAAATGATTGATCATCCGATGCCATTCTTGGTCGGCGGAAACGAGTTTGTATCCTGCTGTACCTGCCTCATTTTTCCAAACAGGGGCGGCCACAATTTGGCTGATGATAGAGGGGCCCAAAGGAATTTTGAGGATCCGGGTGGTTTCGGCCATTTCCTGGTGTTTGCCAATAAAAAGCTTTAACCCTGATCTGGAGACGTCAAGTACCTTAATGGGTGACGATTTTCCTTGAGTACTATTAGGAGGAGAAAGAATAGAAGTGACGGCGAAACGCTGCCGTTGCACAGTTTCGGTTCCAATTTCTTCGAAGGTGTCGACACCCCATTGATTGGCCAACAAACGTTTTGTCTCTTCTGAAAAACGAGCGTGTAGGTCAGGAATGATGCTTCTGAGATCACGGATAAACTCTGATGATACTATGCTGTGGGCGACTTTATAGTATTCAGAATGTGGATAGACCTCAGTTTTGTGATGAGAGAGTTGCATAAACTGGTAAAGATTGCGTTCAAGTGGGGCCTTGCTATAGACCTTTTTAATCAGATCATAGGAAGTCATAGTTGGCAAAGATAGCGCTACGGCAGGGGCGCCTTTTACGAAGTCATACTGATTGACGATATTATTCACCGGCAATGATTCAAAGAGATAAAAGGCTTCATAAAGTTCGGCCATTGAGGGATTGACGGCAATGACGTAGCGATCAATACCAAAGGATTCATAAGCATACCGCCAGAGAAATCGGATTAAAGAATGCAAAAGTTTACCACCATTGCCACGATAATCGGGGTGAATGGCGAGCGCGGATACCTCACAAAGGATTTCTCCATTTTGGCGAAGGGTAGAGAGGTCAAAGATTTTGTCCATTGGGAGCCCCAAAGGATTATCACGAATTATTGACATAGTAGCGACCACACGTCCCTTTTGCACCGCCACAGCCGTGAGAGTGTTGGGAAGCAAATGGTAGGGGGTGAGGCGGATGCCTTGAGGATCCCGGTCCATAAAGCGCCTTTCAACATAACTATCATGGAGGACTCGGATCGCGCCCATGAACTCGTCGGTGGTGCCGACAAGTTTAAACTGAATGTCTTCATCAGGCATCCAAGGAAGTTCCAACTGACGCCGATAAATTTCATGACGAATGGATTTCGGTAACAACTGCAAAAGCTGCCTTGTGAATGACTTCCCCATATAAAGGTCCTTTCTTTCCCCAGATTGCTGAAATGCGCGCAATACTTAAGTCTAGTATATGCGATGAATTTAAATGAAGTGTTGGGTAATTTTGATGATCTTCAAGAATTCTTAAAAGTCTCCAATTTATGTAAATCAGTTGTCCAATTTGAACTCAATAAAACCTATTTAGGGGGTATAATTGACACATATGGTAAAACTTTAAATTCAGTTTGAAACGACCATCTCAAAACAACCATGTCATAATGAAATATAGTGTCCAGGGGAAACAATGCCCGACGGATCTAATGCTTGTTTGATGGTGCGCAATGTGGCCCAGTGTGGTGTTTGATGTTTGAGTAATAAATCCATTCCGACGGAACCCACTCGATAGGGCACGACTCCTAGTTTGCGGCCAGTCTCAAAAAGCTCTTCATAACAAAGGTGCGCGTGTTGCACTTCCTT
>JBILOD010000588.1:0-2633 GCA_044374645.1 Pseudobdellovibrionaceae bacterium
TTGTCATTGATTATCATCACAAACGAATCCTAATCGATTGCGGATTGTTTCAAGGACCAAAAGAGATCCGGGCTCGTAATTGGGAGGTTTTTGCCGATGCTAGAACTCTTGATTACGTTATCTTAACTCATGCCCATATTGATCATTCCGGATATATTCCAAAATTGATTCGCGAAGGTTTTCGTGGACGAATCATCACTACGGCTCCAACAAAAGCTCTTTGTGAGATTCTTTTACCTGATTCCGGACGACTCCACGAGGAAGACGCGCGGTTTGCTAATATCACAAAACATAGTCATCATGATCCTGCATTACCTCTTTATACCGAAGCTGACGCGATCGCGGCCCTTCGGTATTTTGATGCTCGGCCATGTGACGAATGGATTGAACTCAGCCCTGGGTGCAGTGTACGCTTCCTTCGTGCTGGACATATCCTTGGATCTTCCATTCTTCAGCTCGCACTCAATGCCGACCAGAAACAACATATTGTCACCTTCAGCGGCGATTTAGGAAATGGCCGCTCTCTCATTCTTAAGGATCCCTCACTCATTGTCGAAACCGACACCTTGGTGATGGAAAGTACCTATGGCGATCGCATGCAACCGAAGGATGATCCCAGTGAGGCTTTCGCGAATGTGATCGAAAAAGTACTAGGTCGCGGAGGAACACTCGTCATTCCAGCCTTTGCACTCGGGCGAACTCAAGAAATTATTTACATCCTACATTGCCTAGAAGAGGCTGGACGAATTCCTAAATACCCAGTGTACCTAGACTCGCCCATGGCAGGTTCAGTGACTGAAGTCTATTCGAAACTCAATGGAGATATTAAGCTAGAGCACAACCCAGGCAAAGGGTTCGACTTCTCCACCGCCAACTTTAAAATCGTCGGTAACCCCGATGATTCAATGTTACTGTGCATGGATAATAGTCCAAAGATTGTCATCTCCGCCGCAGGAATGCTCACCGGCGGTCGTGTTTTACATCACTTAAAAGCGCAGTTACCTCGACCCGAATCCGGAGTCTTGTTTGTCGGGTACCAAGCCGAAGGCACCAAGGGCCTGCTCTTAAAAAATGGGCTGCGAAATTTGCGAATCCATCACAACGAAATTATGGTCGAGGCAGAAATCTTTTCTATCGAAAATCTCTCGGCCCATGCCGATTCCAACGATCTAGTCAGTTGGGTCAATGCCATTCAAAGTAAGCCATCTGCCACTTATCTAGTCCACGGTGAGAGTAATGCCCTAAGGACGCTTCAATACCGATTAATTCATGAGTGCAAATTAGAACAAGTGTATATCCCCAGGTTAGGCGAATCGTTTAGGATACCGTTACAGACTTAAAAGTGAAGTCCACAAGTACATAAGACCTATGGCTTCCTTAATAAATGGATTTTAAGCGCATAAAGGATATAATGAGATCAATGAGAACAGCGGAAATAATTTTTGTTTTATTGATGAGCTTAATTGTTACCGCATGCACCGAGCCTGAAAAACCAATCCTGCGAATTGCGACTAATACTTGGCCGGGCTACGAATCGCTTTACTGGGCCCATCACAAAGGTTATCTTCCCAATGACCGGTTTCATCTCGTTGAGGCCCCATCTGCGACTGAAGCCGCGAGGGTCTTTCGTAACGGTTTGGTGGAGGCGGCTGCGCTCACTGTTGATGAGGCTTTGCTGCTTGCCGCCCAGGGGTTTCGCCCAAAAATAGTTTTGATCTTCGACTATTCAAACGGAGCTGACACGATCATTGGGCAAAAATATGTCGATTCTTTTGCAGGTCTCAAAGGCAAACGCATTGGAGTTGAGAATACAGCGCTCGGTGCTTTCTTCCTTGCTCGCGCACTCGAGATAAACAAGCTTAAAACTTCTGATGTTAAGATGGTCTACATGGAGGCGGATAAACATTATCAAGCTTTCGTGAATGGCGACATCGATGCCATCGTTACTTTTGAACCTTCCCGTGGAAAGATTCTTAAAAAGGGCGGAAGGGTTCTTTTTGACAGCTCCCAAATCCCGATGGAAATTACCGACGTTCTGGTTATCGAAGAAAAATATTACCCTCACTTCAGGGAAAATATTGAACTCTTACAAAAGGCCTGGGCTCAAGCCCATGACGAAACCATGAGACCAAAATCAGATGAGATTTTTGAGTTCATGGCCCGACGTGAACATACCAGTGTCGAACTCTTTAAGGAAAGCCTAGCGTTGCTTAAACTTATAGATCCAATCGAAAACGCCAAGCTCTCCACGTCCTCACCTTTAATCGAGGACCAGGTGAAAAAACTTAGCGCCTTCATGAAAGAAGCTGGTCTCCTAAAGGGCTCCCAAAATGAGTTAGACTTATTTTTGAAACAGGTGCCTATTGAAAACTAAGTATTCAAGTTCCCATCATGCGAATTTGCGTTTATGGATTCCAGTATCCTCGATGGGTTACTTTATTCCATTCCTACTTTCCGCATTGTTTATTTTAAGTACCGCGTTCATGTTTTTCGTTGATACCAATAAGCAGTATCGCCAATTAGAGCAAAGTGCTATCCAGACTGTCTCAACTAAACTTTCTATTTTATCGAGCACCATAGAGTATGCCCTCCGACACCAACAGGACAGTCTGATCCGCAACGTGTTCACGAGT
>JBILOD010000514.1:0-3160 GCA_044374645.1 Pseudobdellovibrionaceae bacterium
GAGAATTAAATGTTTTTTCAGGGTCCGACGCCTCAATGGCTATTCGCCGACATGGTAAGACATTGAGTTATGTAAACTAAATGAGTTTAAATTTTAAAGGACCAACTCTTTCTCAATCCGATTCATAGCGGACTACTTTCTCCAATTTGTTAAAGTTAAGTTTTCCTGGTTTTATGTCGATAGAGATTCGTGAATATTAAGGTAGCTTTTCAATCTTATTCTCGAATTCGCAATCCCGTTCGGGTATTGCTCTTTTTTTGCAGATGGCTCCCGACCCATTGGTTTAAGCTCATTTGCTCCAGCTCCTCAAAAAACGGTTTTTCACTAATTAATCTTGGCGGAGCCATTTTGCTCTTGTGCTTATTGACGGCTTGTCAACCCACTAACACCACTGTTGGGAGATCTATCAAAAAAGGAACCTCAAGTGGTTCTGATTTGCACCAATTGCGAATCACCAATAACCAAGGTCAACCCCTGGCTGGTAGCGAAACGCAAATCAACGTTGGAGACACACTTCAATTCCGCGCCAATTTATTTTCATTGGATGATGTGTTTATAAATACGGTAGCAGTACGCTGGAGTCTCAAATCCATTTCTGGTTCCATTACAAGTGGGCTCTCCTGCGGGTCGGCGGCCACCGACACCTGCAGCTTCACCCCGATGGCTCCTGGCACCATTTATTTAGAAGCCTTGCTTTTGGACCAGACATCGCGCCTGGTTTCTTACACACATCACCGAAACCTTGGCCACCCGAAACACCCAAGTTTGGTACGGATCAACCCCGACTCAACTGAATGACTGTTATCGGTTTACGACTACACTCGGCACCTACAACACCGCAACTTATGGGGATTCTAGTTCGACGTTGGGATGGATAGATTCAGGTAGTGCTCTATGTGGTACAAGTGCCGCCCTTTACTGCGTGTCAGACCCGTCTGGAGCTGCCGATACCACTCCCAATCCAATTCATATTCCCATGTTGGTGAGTTATGTGTCGGGGGCCACTCTCGACTTTACAGAAGTCACCGTTCTTGGCATCACCGCTCCCATCAACGTCGCGGTCACCGGCACTTTGGGCAATCCCATCTTAAAAATCAATGGAGTCGATGCCACTAATAACACTGGCACCGTTAATATGGGCGACAAGATCAAAGTTTCAATAACAGCACCCACCGTGCTCGGCACAACCTATACGCCCACTTTGCAAGTTGGGCCTGATTACTACACTCTTAAAATCGGTTATGCCGATAACAGCAAAATCGCGCGGGTGTTTGTAAGTTCACAAACAATCAATTTAGCAAGTGGTCTGACCTATATGGACAACGCTTGCACCAGTGCCGCCGAAACCGCCGGTTGGGGTGGAATTTGGTTAGCCGTGGCATCCACCGACACTCAGAATGTTTCTGATCATATTCCTTGGAACTGGGGAACTTTAAAAAGATTAGACGGTCTTAATGTAGCCAACAGTTGGCAGGATCTTTGGGATGGAACCATTTTAAACCCCATCAATGTCGACGAAAATTTAACGGGCTCCATCTCTGTTTATGTGTCTACAGGAAGCCGTGCTGATGGGACACCTAAAGTTGGATTCACACGAAACAGTTGGGCTGGGGGGGCAACAGATTCTGCCACAGGGCAATCCGGTTTAACAAACAGCAACTGGATCTCATCTAATAACACAGCTACCAGCCTCTCCCAACAAGTGTATTGCATCGAAAATCCAACCGCACCCGCAGACACTCTCCCGTCGGTTTTGACACTCCCCTACAAAGTGTTTCAAGAGCTGAACACGGCAGTGAGCTCAGAACCATTTATTGTTAAAGGTGTAAGTGCGGGAGTTAATTTTAGCCTCACGGATTTATCGCCAGGAGGCATTGGCAATGCCTCTTACACCGTAAATGGGGGCAGTAGTATATTAGCAGGCACTCCAAGCACCGTTTACAATGGAGACTCGATCGTCTTAACCATGACTTCACCCAATGCACTCAATACATCCCACAAAGCCACATTCACCGTGGGAAGTTCCGAGGCAATTCCGTGGCGAGTTTGGACCAAGGGGGTCGCAAGCGGCACCCTCGTCAAACGCATTTTTGTCTCGGATATTAAAACTGGAAATCTAGGTGGTCTTTTGGGTGCCGATTCAATCTGCCAAAGCGAAGCCACCGCGGCCTCTCGCAGTGGAACCTGGAAAGCCCTTATCTCTGGAGAAAAGACCGACGAAAACAGTTGGGCGATCAATCGTATTGGTTATTCATGGACGGAATTATGGACCATGGATGCGGCGGGAACACCCTCACTAAGAGTTTTAGCGGCCCCTCAACTTTGGAATAACAGCACCCTTGAATCACTGCCTAATACGGATGAATACGGAAGTATCATATTAACAAATCCTAGCGTTATCTCAAATACTGATCGCTATGGTATTGCTAAAAAAAGTGGTGTCGGTACCTGCAATTCTTGGACGAGCTATACATATGGGGCCAGTTACTCACCAAGTATCGGAACAATAAATGGTTCTCTGAGCGATTCTGTCTGGTTGGATTCGGGCTTGGGTGCTTGTGCTAATGGAAACACGCGCATTTACTGTATCGAACAATAAACGTTCACTCTCTCCAATGTGCAAGCAACCCTTGAGAGCTATCTCCCAGATTCTATCCCTTGCGAAAAAAGAAATGGTCAAAAAGCGCCATTAAGAAGTTTAGATCCTTGGGCTATAGACCTGATTCTCACTACCCCTCTTGCAAGACTCGATAGGGGTGTTAGCATTAAGTCATGTTTGAGCGAGTAAAAAAAGCCACAGGCCTCATCATACTATTTACCGGATTTCTCCAGTCGTTCTTATTGAGCCAGAACTCAATGGACGGAGATGAGTTTGCATCTGTCGATGACCTACTCTTACGACCCGAACGGGAAATTGCTGCCATCAAAAAGGACCTAGGTTTGAAAGTCCTTACTGACCATCTTCTGATTTCGAAAACTCCAGCTAATTCGCTCAACCAGGCTAAGCTCATCAAAACAGAAAATCATATTCAATTAACTCTTGGACATTTCAGCACCAAGGATAAACGCGGCGAATCTGTTTTTGCTTGTCAGATCTACGACAAAGTCAGCGTGACCTATGAGTCAAACGCCATAATTGACAATAACTCTGCGACGCCTT
>JBILOD010000077.1:0-10838 GCA_044374645.1 Pseudobdellovibrionaceae bacterium
GCCCCGCGCCCCCCCCCCCCAAGCGCAAGTCTCGATCCTTCTAAATCTTAAGGTTTTCCATCACGGACTATCGTTTCTAGCCATCAAATCCCTCTACTAGTTTGTGCTCAATTGATGACTTTGTTCACATCTTAAGCATAGGGCGGCATCGCGTATAGCTTTTTATTTTGATCTACCCTAGGGTGACTTTCTCACGAAGCATTCACGTTCCATCTGGAGGGAGGTCACTTTATGAAAGTTTTGATGATTGCTGCTGACCATGGCGGTTGGGAGCTCAAAGAGAAGATCAAACAACAATTCCCTCATATTGCATGGGTGGATTTCGGTCCAACCAATAGCGAAGAATCGGTGGATTATCCTGACTTTGCTGACCTTGTGTGCAACAAAATCAAGCCAGAAGGGAATAATCCCCAAGGAATTCTCGTATGCGGCTCTGGTCAGGGCATGGCGATTCGAGCCAATAAATTTCCAGCGGTCCGTGCGGCACTTGTTTGGAGTGAGGAGAGCTCTCGCCTCGCTCGTGAACACAACAATGCAAATGTATTGTGCCTCGGAGGGCGCCTTCTTTCGACCGAAACGGCCATGGCCTGTGTGAAGGCTTTTATTGAAACCCCGTTTGCCGGTGGTCGCCACAGCCTACGCCTCGAAAAGTTACACAAACCAACCTCAAACTCTAACTGCCAATAACTGAAGGAGAATATAATGGCCCAATTAGAAACCCCTGTATTGAAAACTGCTGATCCGGAAATTGCGTCTATCATCTCCAAAGAATTAGAGCGCCAGCAAACTGGTCTGGAGATGATTGCCTCTGAAAACTACACTTCGATCGCCGTCATGGAAGCTCAAGGCTCTATTCTTACCAATAAATATGCCGAAGGTTATCCTAACAAACGTTATTATGGTGGTTGCCAATTTGTTGATGAAGCGGAAACGATTGCCATTGAGCGCGCTAAGAAACTTTTTGGCGTCGAAGCCGCCAACGTACAACCGCACTCTGGCAGCCAAGCCAATATGGGTGTGTATCTTGCTGCTTGCGAGCCAGGCGACACGGTTCTCGGTATGGATCTTTCCCACGGTGGTCACTTAACTCATGGTTCACCGGTGAACTTCAGTGGCTTGCTTTACAAAGCGGCAAGCTACCGTCTCGACCCAGGAACTGGACGCCTCAACTACGATGCCATTCGTGATCTTGCTAAAGAAGTGAAACCTAAAATGATTATTGCCGGCTACAGTGCCTATCCACGGGTGTTGGACTTTGCTGCATTTCGCTCCATTGCCGATGAAGTGGGAGCCTCTTTGTTAGTGGACATGGCGCACTTTGCAGGACTTGTGGCCACTGGGCATCACCCTTCTCCTGTTCCTTATGCTGATTACATCACCAGCACCACCCACAAAACTTTGCGTGGGCCTCGGGGAGGATTGATCTTAGCCAATGCTGAACGTATTAAAAAAATCAATTCGCGAATTTTCCCTGGCATTCAAGGTGGTCCATTGGAGCATGTCATTGCTGGTAAGGCCGTTGCGTTCGGTGAGGCCCTTAAACCTGATTTTAAAAACTACATTGATCAGGTTCTACGCAATTCAAAGGCCCTTGCCCACTCCCTACTGAGTCATGGTTTTGACCTCGTAACTGGTGGCACTGATAATCACCTTCTTCTCCTCGACTTAAGCTCCAGAGACGTGACGGGTAAAGATGCCGAAATTGCCTTAGACCACGCTGGTATTACCGTAAACAAAAATACTGTTCCAAATGAAAAACGAAGTCCCTTTGTCACAAGCGGCGTGCGCATTGGAACACCAGCACTCACCACACGCGGTATGACTGAAAAAGAAATGGCGATTATCGGTCAATGGATTGCCCAAGTCCTTACGGAACCAAATAACACCACTTTACTTCAGCGCATTAGGACTGAAGTCCAGGAAATGTGCCGTGCTTTTCCAATTTATGGGAATGTGAGGTAAAATGGGGGGGATGACCAAAGATTCAATTCTTAAAAATTTCGTCTTGGCACCAAGTTTACTGCTGGCTTTATCAGCAACCGTAGCTTGCAGCTCAATTCATCTTCCCGGCTATAAGAGCAACTCCGACTCGAGTTTTCAATTTAATCCGATGCCACTCACACTGTCATCGGATCAGGTTAGTGAAGGCCCTTTGGGATTTATCTCTCCCCTTGAATTGAAGTTTGAATTTGATTGGCCCGTTGATCGCGCCCGTCTCACTCGCGGGTTTATGCCCAACGCTCGACCACGCCCACACCTTGGGCTGGATTTGGCTGGTCCGAAGGGAACCCCGATCTTTGCAGCGCTTGATGGACACGTTATTTATGCTGGCACTGGTTTTCGTGGATATGGACGGTTCGTTATTATTGAACATGGTAACGACTGGGCCACTTTCTATAGCCACCTAGACAAGATCTTAATCAAACAAGGTCAGACGATTAAGCAGGGTGAACTGATTGGCAAAATGGGAAGAACTGGTCGAGCCACCGGGACCCATCTGCACTTTGAATTGCGACGCGATAGAAAAGCCATTGATCCTATTGCCTTCTTGCCGATGGCCAGCGACTGGGTCTCCAAGAAAAACTGATCGAACGCGGCGGAGTTCCCATGCGTTCGGAGAGCGATGACGAGAAATCAATAAAAAAGCCCTTGGGTAGAACCAAGGGCTTTTTTTCTTTTTAGCTTAAAACTTTAATACGGCTTCTGCGGTGTAGCTGATTTCTTTCTCATCCAGGAATGCAAACTCAACGCTTTTATTTTTAGCGGCTGACTGAAAGATATTGCGATCACGAGACACAGATAAACCAAGATCCACCACTTTATTTGGAGAGTAACTCGCGCCTATACCCACAGCCGCAATTTCGTCCATCAAAGGCATTCCAGCCTCGGTTTTACCTTTAATCTTGTGATCAAGGAATCCATATGTAGACAACTTGCTGGTGTGAGCATAGCGAAGCTCTGCATTCGTTTGATTCTTCACCTCATCAGAAGCACCATTCTTGAGGTTCCAGCCAGGCACCAACAATATATTGGCGGCCAAATTACTTGTGAGCTCATATCCTAGGCTAATTTCAGCACCAAGTGAAAATGCTTGCTTAGATGTCTGAGACGCTTCGCTGGTTGGCAAGTTGAATTTGTATTTCACAGGAGTGCTCTCGGTACCCAATACACCGACATGTGTTGTCGACATCGACAAGCTCAGGTCACGATAAGATGCTTTTTGCTGAGATTGTACAGCATCAGACCCTACCAATGTATAGTTGTTTACAAGGGTAACAGCGAACTTATAATCGTCCACGGGTTTATAACTCACACTAATGACGTTTTCAGTTCCTGTTCCGCCCACTTTGCGTGTCGAAAAGAAGTCTTGGCTGGCACTTGTTCCCAAAACCAAACCAAATTTATTTGTAGCTGGTTTTGCTGTCGTTACAGAAGTGGCGCTTTCGCCCACCGGCGCGGTCTGAGCTAAAACGAATGCACTACTGAATGTAGTCACTAACGCTAATGCACTTTTCAAGACTTGAGTTACAGATTGTGATCTTTTCATCTTTCCCCCTAGATTTGGCCGATAATTGTCTGGCCGTTCGTCGCAACGTAATCGAAGTGACATTTGTTGTAAACAAGAAGGAATTTACTTCAATACTTTTTTTCTTTTAGTACAATTGAGAAAGTGATGGACCTGGAGTCAAAACGAATCCAGAAATTTCACTGGTGTCTAAATGGTCCTGGCAAAAATGAAGTGCGAGGTTATGAATGAAAGCTCTAGTTTTATCAGGTGGTGGTGCCCGTGGCGCTTATCAAGCCGGTGTTCTTAATGCCACTTCTGAGATAGCCTCACGCCTTGGACTCAAGCGACCATTCGATATCTACACCGGAGCAAGTGCCGGCGCCATCAATGCTTCATTCCTCGCTTCACAAGCTGATAATTTTTTACAAGCAACGGAAAACCTTGCCAATCTTTGGGGAACACTCACTCCTGATCAAGTATTTCGTTCCGACCCCTTATCACTTGGAAAAATTGGCGTGAAATGGGTGCGCGATCTTCCGCTAGGTGGATTGACAGGGTTTTCCCCTGGTCCCTCACTCCTCGATACGGCTCCCTTGCGTGAACTTTTACAGAACAATCTCGACTTCGCAAAAATCAATTCACATATCCAAAGTGGTGTCTTAAAGGCACTGGCAGTGACTGCTGTCGACTATCATTCGTCAATGGCTGCAACTTTTATACAGGGCGACGAAAACCTTAAAATGTGGATCAGATCTCGACGCTTCTCGGAACGGGCTGTAATTCATACAGAGCATATCATGGCTTCAGCTGCCATTCCCCTGCTTTTCCCACCCATTGAGATCGACCAACGACACTACGGCGACGGCTGTTTACGTAATCAAGCACCATTGAGTCCTGCCATTCACTTAGGGGCAAAGAAAATCCTGGTTGTGGGTGTTCGAAGGCACACGGATATTAACGCCCCTAAAAAAATGCCCCCCCCACACCCACCCTCACTGGCTCGCGTGATAAACACTTTGCTTAATGCCGTGTTGCTTGATGGTATTGAACTCGATGTGGATCGTTTGAAAAAAATTAATGAGTTCATGTCTAAGATCCCCGACAAACTCCATGATAACCTCAACTTTCGTAAGGTAGATTTTGTCTGGATTCACCCAAGCATTGATATCGGCCAGCTCGCCTACGATCACGCCCATAAACTTCCACGGTTTATACGCTATCTACTGAGAGGTTTAGGACCCAGCGAAGACTCAAAAGAGATGATCAGTTACTTGTTATTTGATCCAGTATTTTGTCAAAAGCTCATGGATGCTGGTTACTCAGATGCCATGGCCAAAAAGGAAGAAATTGAAAAACTCTTAACTGAAGACTCAGAGTAAATGGATTTAGGAGTTCTGGTTTACAGAATTCCTATTTTCGAAATGCTATTTTCTAAAAAATTCGAAACGAATACTTACTTCCGATTGCCCTAGTTGGAGGACTTGCCCTTCCGAATAGGGCACGGGAATACTTGGCGGAATCGGGTGACCATCGAGCTTGGTCCCGTTTGAAGTTCCCAAATCAGTAACAAGAATTTCGCCATCACGAAAGGTGATCTCAACATGGTTTCGACTGATGCTCGCATCAGGAATAGCTAAAACATGATTATTGCCCCTGCCGATTATTATTTTCTTATCGTAGACAGGAATCGGAGGCACACCTGTATCGTCGGTCAGGCGAATAATAAAATTTGGTTTCTTTTGCAAAAAACTAAACATATTGACTCAACTCCAAATATTTTAAACCCAATCGAGCAATCTCATTATAGAGCTCATGCCGCCAAAGCACCTCTGAGTCATGATCGCAAGCAAACTCGAGAAACACAATCTTAAACACCCGAGGAGTACATCACCCGTAACGGCAACTCGACCTCGGTAGAGTCTGTTCGTGAACTACTTTCGATGCAACTCACTTTTGTTTATGAACGTTCCATTTGATAGGCCAGCAAGTCTTCCACGGACGTCGGCATATGAAAACCCCTAGGCACCGAAGGCGGCTCTTTACGGAGATGCTCAATGATCACTCCTAGGGAGAACAACAGCATTTTGGTCGAATTTCTAAAGCCCTCGAGCGGTGCCTGCATGGATGGTGGTCGTTGTAGTAAACGTTCTATACGATTCCAAGCGAGCCAAGGAGTGCCTTCGCGGGCAATATCTATATAGTGGCGAATTGGTTCTTGGTTATCGCGCAAATAAAAATACTTTATTGGAGCAAAGAATGGGTGTTTTGGGCGTTCAGCAATCTCTTTGGGAAATAGCTTTCCTGCCACTTTCTTTAAAACATACTTTTCATTGAGGCCCTTAAGTAAGGTATTCTCTTGAATCCGAGCCGCGACATTGATGACTTGTGGGTCCATAAAGGGGGTACGTCCTTCGAGGGAATGACTCATTTCCTGGCGATCGCCCACATTGGCTAAAATATAATGGAGCAAATCGACGCGAGTTCCAAACCACGTGTTCAAATCCCAATTAGAACTTCTGGCGCCATAACTCGGCCAATCCTGATGGATCATCATTGCCAGTTCGGCACACATCTGATCGAGTCGCTCGGATAATGAATCCCCTGTGAGGTAAGAATAGGCCCGATGCTTTAAGAGGCGACCCAGCACCGCAGGCTGCTCCCCATAAAAATACTTTTCGAAGAGGTCTTTGTTGGTGATCGATCGACCATCCAGATGATTCATACTACGGCCGTTCTCTTGTGCCATAAACGCATCAAGAACACGCTTCCCAAGAATCGGGTGTCTTTGAGCAAACTGCTGAATTTTGCGTATACGCAGATAAGCATAACCGCCAAACCATTCATCGGCACCCTCCCCCGACAACACCACTTTAACCTGTTGGCTGGCCATGGCCGACAGCAGATTCTTCGCCGCCCCATGGGGATTGGTGACAGGATTTTCAAAAGCGACAATAGACTGAATCAGGCTTGGCAAAAAGTTCTTTGCACTCATCTGACAAACATGGTGTTCAATCCCCAGGTGATTGGCAATCTTAGCGGCAATGTCCTTTTCGTCGAAATCCCGATCGGCAAACCCAACGGTAAAGGCTTTTGGTTTTGCTCCACACTCTACCGCTAAGGCCGTCGTGAGCGCACTATCCACACCGCCACTCAGATAACATCCAACATCGACATCAGCGACCAATCGGCGGCGTACTGATTGTTTGAGAGCATCGTAGGTGGCTTCAATGGCTTCTTCGCCACGCAAGGTGCGTTCCACCCCCAAAGGAAGCGGATCAATAATTTGCCAGGTTAGCTTCTGCGATTCAATATCAAAAGTATAGAGGCGCCCCGGAAGCACATGATAACACTGATCAAGCGACGTGCCCTTTGGCATCAAGGTCCGAGCCATAAAGGTTTTAACATAATCTTCACTCAGTACTGGTCGTTCATCAGCCAAGGCCTTCACTTCGCTGGCCAGTGTGAACGACTCCGCTGTCCACTTGTAGAACAGGGGTTTGACGCCGTGGGGATCTCGGGCAAAATGCAGTTGTTGTTTTTGTACATCATAAAAAATAAACGCCCACTCCCCCGACAAACCGCGAAGGGCTCCAGGGCCTTCTTGAGCAAAGAGATTCAACAACACTTCACTGTCACTTCGACTGCGAAAATGGATTCCTTGCTCCTGCAAACGTCGTCGGTGAATCTGATAATCGTACAGCTCGCCATTGACGATACCTAAATATTTTTTATTGAAACTCTCAAAAGGTTGAGCGCCCCCGCTCAAATCAATGATGCTCAAGCGAGTGTGTACCAGTGCCACTTGTCTATCTGCAAACCAACCGTAGGAATCAGGGCCACGATGAGCCAACATTTTCACGGGAAACAACAGTTCCGAGAACTCAATAGGCCGCTTGGCTGTTGCCCTAGCCCAAATTCCACACATAGTTTCCCCTCCTAGTGATCTTGGTTCATTTGTCGAATCATATTCTGCACATCCTGTTTATGCGTGATATGAATAAAATGGCTAGCCCCATCCAATGAATGAATTTTAATTGAATTCAGTTTTTGCATTTCTACGTAGGACACCGGATCGATGGCACTGAGGTGACTCGCTCTCAACACATAGATCACGCTGTTTTTTTGGACCAGTTGATCATCCACCCGCATCAGTGAAGCAAATTGTTCGTCCATTTGCTGACGTTGCAGCAAGGAGCGAAAGTGCTTCATTCCCACTTTCCAAGCAGCGGGTGGTTTTTTGGTCGGATAAAACAACTGTGACTGAATCAGCGAACGTAAGCTCGGTTCGGGAATGCGTTCACGAAGTTCTTTTTTTAGTTCAGGCCAGGCTTGGTCCAAATTCAAATCTCGGACTAACCCTTCGACAAATTGAAAAAGGTTGGATTCCCCAAATGAACCCGGGCTCACGTCGGTCACTACAGCCGCTTTCAAAAGATGGGGGTATTTGTGGGCAAAATCATAAACAATCTTTCCACCTAAAGAAATACCGCACATTAGAATAGGCTCACTGGTGAACTTTGAAAGATCCCTTGCGATTTCATCAGCAGTGTAATCAAACTGAATCTCTTTCATCACTTCAACCGTGAGGCCGTTCAATCCAAATTGACGCCGTTCTGCATTGGGATCAAAGATCAAAATGTGAAAGTCGTTAAGTAGTGGATCAATTATATCGCGAAAATCTTCCGCGCCCCCCAACAAGCCCGGCACACAAACAATCACGGGAGCCTTTACATTTCCAAAACTTTGAAGCATGCAGTTCTCCCTTCTTAATTAACTCAATAAGGTTTTGCCACCATCGATAACGATGGTCTGGCCCACAATTTGTGAAGCTTGTGGTTCACACAAAAAAGCGACCATTTCAGCAACATCCTCAGGGACCACGAGTTCGCCAGTTGGTGTCGCACTCGTGGCTTTTTCAATTCGAGCCTCACGATCTGGAAACGCGTCGATAGCCTCAGTCAAGACCAGGCCTGGGCAAACAAGGTTTACGCCAATTCCTTTTGGAGCCAATTCATAAGCATAGTGGCGAAATAGGGCTTCGAGGGCACCTTTACTGCTCCCCACCGCCGCGTAATAGGGAATTACGCGGGTTCCACCAGACGAGGTAATGCCGATCACGCGTGACCCCCTGGGCATCAATTCAACCAGGTTTTGTAGGAGATTGTGAATCGCGAAGACATTAATTTCAAAAGTCCAACGCATGTGCTTGAGGGATAACTCCATAGCGTTGCGGTGTACGCCACTGGCGGCACAATGAACAATAAAGTCTATTTGAGGAGTTTTAGATTTGATTGTCTCGACCACAGCTGCAAACTTTTCGTCATTGGCCAAGTCACCTTTGATACAAACGATATCAAGCCCTTCTTGTTGGGCCAAAGCATCCAGCTCCCCAGCACTTTTAGAATCACGGCCATAAAGCGCCAAAACTTTCGCGCCTAAACGAGCTAATTTTAAACTGACGGCACGTCCAATACCTCTCGTTCCACCGGTCACTACTGCTGTTTTATTGGTATACTTCTTCATAAATCCATCCAATTTCAAAATCGTTCATGTTGCCAGGGCTACGGATCAATAGGACGTTGACGTCACAGCCCTAGGATTGGGGGTCTCCCAGCGAACGGCCGCCATCGATGGTGATCGTCGTACCTGTAATATAAGAGGCGTCTTCTGAACAAAGGAATGCGGCCAAGGCGCCAACATCCGAAGGAGTTCCTAAACGCCCCGCTGGAATGCGGCCACGTAATCCTTCATCAGAATTTTGAATTTTTTCGACCAACTGTTGCGTCATAGGTGTCTCGATTAATCCTGGCGCAATAGCATTTACGGTAACGCCTCGATGAGCCACTTCAAGCGCTAGGGTGCGAGTGAAGGACTCAATTCCGCCTTTCGCCGCCGCATAGTTAGTTTGTCCGCGCTTGGCAAAATCAGCACTGATCGAACTTAAATTGAGAATGCGACCAAATTTTGCGACGGACATGCCGCGAACCACTGCATGACAGAGAGCCATTGGCGCCAGTAGATGTTCGCGTACGAGGTTTTCATGGTCTTGCATTTTAGAAGTCTGAAAGAGTCCATCACGAAGGCGCCCGGCAGAGTTCACTAGAACCGTGGGAGCCGTACCGAAGTCTTCGGTGATTTTTTTAACGAGTGCAGGAATATCTTCCGTTTTTAATAAATCTTGGGCGTAAATATGAACCTTAACCGAAGAGGCCAAATCTCCCATCACTTGCTCGAGTTGCGCTTTCGCGGCTTCCGCTTTGTGATGATCACTGCCATAGACCAAGGCTAAATCATATTTATTTATAAGCTTCTGGGCAATACCAAAACCAATCCCAGAGGTGCCTCCGGTGATCAAGGCCAAACGACGGCTCATTCAGCCTCCTTCGTGAACACGATACACGAATTCTGTCCACCAAAACCAAAACTATTACTGAGAACGTGAGTCATTGCCACTTTACGCGCGCCTTCGGGTACGTAATCCAAATCGCAATCTGGATCGCCACCCTGAAAATTTAGGGTCGGCGCAACAGTTTGATGCTGAAGCATCAAGGCGCAAGCGATTGCTTCAAGCGCACTTGAAGCAATCGTGGAATGACCAATTTGAGACTTAAGAGAACTGATCGGAGTTTGGTAAGCCTTCTCGCCAAAGACTTTTTTAATGGCAAGCGACTCAAGACGGTCGTTCAACGGCGTCGAAGTTCCATGCGCATTGATATAATCAATGTCATTCGGTGTAAGGCCTGCCGATTCAATAGCTAATGCCATGGCTTTCATCACTGATGAACCGTCATCACGACCATCCGTTAAACGGAATGCATCGCTTGTAAATCCGTAGCCACTGACCTGACAGAGGATTTGAGCGCCACGGGCAACCGCAGACTCGCGACTTTCCACCATCAAAACAGCTGCGCCTTCACCCCGCACAAAACCAGAGCGATTAACGGAGAAAGGACGACTCGCCTGTTGAGCAGGAACATCAGCGGTGGTCAACGCTCCTAAATAGTGAAAGTTTAAAAAGTTGCTTGGTTCACAGCGAGCATCAACACCACCAACAATACAGCGATCCCAGCGGCCAGACTGAATGCCCTGAAAGGCAATACCGAGAACGTTATTTCCTGTCGCGCAGGCGGAATTGATACAAATGCGGCGCTCACCGGGAATGTCTGCAAAACCCGCTTCTTTGAGAATGTCGTGAATCACTTCAACTGACGATTCACAGCGAGTGCGCATAAAATTATAATGGGATTCATCATATTGATGGTCTTTCTTTTGTTTGAGCACTTCAGAAACTTGCTCAAAGGAAACACCGTCGGCAGTACCATAAACAATC